>WQXP01000051.1 GCA_009784765.1 Oscillospiraceae bacterium
GCCGGGCATATACCGCAGTGGATATGTTAAATGCGCCAAGCTGTCGAAGGCTTTATATTTTCCGCCGCTGCTGCCCCACTCACAGAGTTCTGTCAACTCTGCGAAGTATTTTTTGAGCATTGTCCGGGGCTCATTTCGCGAGTAATCCGTATGATAAAAGTCAATATGCCCGCGAATAATATGGCAAGAGCCGAGTACAAAGTCATACTCGTGAGTATCTAACCACTGTGCCGCATTTTCACGGAAGTGATGTGCCTGCCCTATTTCTATGCCGCGCAGAAACTTTGTTGTCGTTTCCCCCCACGCGAGTGCGTCGCGATTTCGCCGCCACAGTTCACTGGTTGCCTTGTATGAGCTTTCCCTCCCCGCTCCGTCAAAGGGTGATTGGGGCTTCGGAAAATTCTCATGCAAGTCAAAATGGTCGGTTATGGTAAGGAACGCAAACCCCTTCGCGGTAGCGGCGCGGAGCATCTCAGCGGGGCTGTTTCCGCCGTCTGAAAGGGTTGAGTGTGAGTGGGTTTCAAATAAATTTTTCATTATGGACTTAATTATATCATATTTCGTTGACAAAGTCAACAATTTATGATATAATATTCGTAAATAAAGCAAAAAAGTTTTTTGATTGAGGTAGTTTGCTTATGAAAACTATGATTACTGATACAAGCTTGGTAGGGGTCGATTTCAAAAATTTGCGTGACTGTGAACATGACGACGCGGACAAAAAAGCCATGTTTTCCTACGTCTGCTCGCTTACAGAGGCGGGGGTCAACTATATTGAGCTTGACTTTGCCTCTTTAGTCCGCCTTCCCAAACCCTCGGGCAGTGAGAACTATATCTATCGGATTGGTACCCCGGAAGAGTTTGTTGTCGCAAATGCGCTGAGTTTCGCATACTGTGTTCTGCCCCTCAAGTTCGCGTATATTTTTCCGCGTATCACGAACTGCCCTGTAATCCTCGAAATTGATGTGGGTGATGTCAGTGAACCCCAGAGCCTTTACAACATACTTGGGCTGATTTCAAGCGAAATAGACCTTTCGCGCTTTGCTGTGATTCGCCTCACGGGGGATTTTGACGCCCAAAGCCTTCCCGCCATTTTCTACGCCTACAGGAGCAGGACTATAATCCCTCTCGATATTTTTCCGCGCAATAATGTCCTCACCGCCTTAGACACTGCGATTACCGCTTACCGCTTAGGGATTGATTCTGTCAGTGTTGCTTTCGGCGGCGACCGCAACTATGCCTCTCTTGAAGAGCTGATGATTATGCTCGCTTCTATGTACAAAGTGATTGTCAGCCCCGAATACCTTGAAGCAATCTGCAAAGCGGCTCTGTTTTCGCAGATGTTCCGACACACCGAGGTTCGGAACAACCTCACACTCATGATGAGCCGCTACTCTCTCAGCGCACCTGTAATCCTGCGTGCCGATTATCAGCCCGACCCCTGCCCTGAGTGCGGCAAAATTCACCACACACCAACTATGCACATTCCTGCCGTGCGGCTACCTGCTGCTGACGCATTTTCTGACGACGATGCCCCTTGGAATCTCAGCGCGAGAACTCTGTCTTCTATGGGGCTTGACGGGGAGACTCTGAATCAAATCGTAAAAATCTTGGAATCGTGTAATGTAGACATTACTTGGAAATATAAAAAGGAGAATTAAATGAAAAAGCCTACTTCAATCATACTTGCGGGAGGAATGCTCATGACTGCTTGTGTCCTCACCTCTTGTGAAAGATTAGACCCACCTGCGAACACGAATCGCACAAGTGAAAGCCGCGCCGCTGCTCAAAGCACACCACCGCCGTCCGAACCCGATACAACAGATGATTCTGCTGTTAGAGACAGCTCTGTTGCAACAGAGCCAACCGGAACAAATCACACAACAGGAGCGACTGCCGCGTCCGGAGCTGCCGCTACTCACGTTTCTTCCGCCGCTTCCACACTGCCGCCGGGTTCGGAGCTTCCTGTATGCAAATTCGAACCCATGCTCGTGAATGCGCGAAATCCCCTGCCTGCGAACTACGCACCGAATTTGATGCGGCTCGGAGCTTACAACGGAGAAGACCGCTTTCTGCACGCCGACGCCGCCCCTTTCGCGGTTGCTATGGTTGCCGCCGCCAAAGCAAACAACGTGAATCTTACTTACCGTTCCACTCACAGGACTGTTGCGCGGCAAGATGCTAATTTCCGCAACAGCTTCCAGAGCCGCGTGAACAACGGAATGTCGCGGGAGGACGCTTTCGCCGCGACTGCTGCGTGGATTGCCCCTCCGGGAACGTCTGAACATAACGCAGGAATCGCTATTGACTTCAACCTCGTGGAGGAACGCTTCGAAAACACAGCAGAGTTCAAATGGCTCATGGCGAATGCGCATAACTACGGCTTTATTCTGCGCTATCCGAATGACACCCGGGAACTCACGGGAATAAATTATGAGCCGTGGCATTTCACATTCGTTGGTGTGAACTATGCACCGAAAATCCGCGAGTCCGGCCTTGTTCTTGAGCAGTGGCTCGCACAGAATGGGACTGCTTGCCGCCAAGATGAGAGCGTCGTTGACGCATTCAAACAAGTATTAGTATCAGTGAGGTAGAAATCATATGGCAATCAAGAGCATGACAGGGTTCGGCAGGGACAGCCGCATTATTGATACAAGAGAAATCACCGTAGAAATCAGGGCGGTAAATCACCGCTATAACGAGTTTTCGGCGCGATTGCCGCGAGCGTACAACTACCTTGAAGACCGGCTCAAGAAGCTGATTGGCGCGAAAGTCAATCGCGGAAAAGTTGATGTAAATGTTACCGTTCACAACATTTCGGGTAAAGAGCTTGATGTAACGCTTAACCGTGAAATTGTCGCGGCGTATCTCAGCGAAATCCGTAAAGTTCAGTGTGAACTCTCCATCAAAGACGAGTTCACTGTAGCAGATGTGCTGAAAATCCCTGACGCATTCACAGTCGTGAAAGCGCAGACCGACGAAGACGAAATTTGGGCGGCAGTCGGCGAAGTGGCGCAGGCAGCGTTGGCGGCGTTCGTGGAAATGCGCGAAGTTGAGGGGGCAAAACTCAAAGAAGATGTTCTCACGCGCCTCTCTGCAATCGAGGTTGCTACAGCTCAAGTTGAAGAACTTGCGCCTAAGTGCGTTGAAAAATATCGCGAAAAGCTGTTAGCGCGAATGAATGAGGTTCTCGGTTCGCAAACTGCCGACAAGAAGAGCATTGTCCTTGAAGCAGCGATTTTCGCAGAGAAGACCGCTGTGGACGAGGAAACGGTTCGGCTTAGAAGCCATATCGCGCAAGTGCGGGAACTTCTTGCAAAAGAAGACGTAGTCGGGCGGAAGCTTGACTTCATGGTGCAAGAAATGAATCGCGAGATTAACACAATCGGCTCTAAAGCTCATGAAATCGAAATCACGCGCATAGTCGTTGACTTGAAAAGCGAACTTGAGAAGATTCGCGAACAAATCCAGAATGTGGAGTAAAAGTATGAACTGCATTGAAAAAGTCAAAAAGCTAATCGGAGTAATAAACGCAGTGCATTTGCAATATTCACGCGATTATTTTGATACAGGTGTCGGATTTGAAGCTTTGGGACGAAGCGGATATAAGCCGCAACATCGAAAGCCACATACTTCATAAAAGAGATTTTGTGAAGTCCATATAAACCATATAATATTAAGGAGAAATCAATCATGAAAAAACTGCAAAGACTAATTTCTGTGTCTGTCGCGTTGTCGCTGATTCTTGCGACAATTACTGCGACAACTGCCTTTGTTGTCGTTGACACAACGCCGGGGGACTGTGCCTGCTGTCTACCGCCAGAACCGCCGACACCCGAGCCGGACGCTTCGGAGTATGACGTAATCGCCACTGTTCCCGGGCTTGCGGGGGGGCATGTTGACATTAACATTGTGCGGCTCAGCGAAAACGCGATTGGCTTCACCGTCAAAGAGGGTTACACACAGTTCCGCAACCTTTGGCTTGCTTTTGACTTCACTTACCCCGCCACAATCACAGGTTTGAGTGCGGTAAGCCACGGCAACCAAGGCGGTGTTCTGTATGAAGGGCGACTGCTTTGGAATTTCCCGCAAATCGGCGCGAAAACAGGCGAGCTGCTCATGACTTTGACGGTTACGGGTCACGGAACGCTGTCGATTGCCGCGAACACTGATGCTGCGATTAGCCAGACGACTTTCCCGGGGGTTGATGTTGTGTTCGACGCTCCGAGTGTTCCCGACGACCCGACGGACTGCTGTCCTCCTACCGATGACGAGCCGACTCCCGACGACGAGCCGACTCCCGACGACGAGCCGACTCCCGACGACGAGCCTGTAACTTCTGCAAAGCTCTCGCAAATACAAGATGAAGAGGGCATTCCCGACGGTTCACTGCTGATAAACAACGACGCGACAGGACTGCTTACAATCACAGTGAATGTCCCCGCAGAGCAACTCCCGCAAGAGCGCGGCAACTCTCTCGGAGTGCGACTGTTCCGCGTGGAAGAAAGCGGCGCGATTGTCCATGACACCGATACAGACGTGACCTTGAACGACGACGGCTCACTCTCTCTCACTGTCGGCACGTCCGCGAATTACATCATAGCCGCGCCGACACTCGGCGATGTTACGGGAACGGGTGCTGTCAACATTAACGACGCACTCGAGGTTCTGCGGACTATTATCGGGCTGCCGAGTGTAATCGACAACAACGACATTGCGCTTCATTCCGCGAACATCACGCGCCGCGGTGAGGGCGTTTCTGCTCCGCAAATCAACGACGCTTTGGAGATTCTGCGCAGCATTATCGGGCTTCCTAACGCGCTGTAACCTCTGCCCGTCAGGCGAAATTCTAACACAACTAATTCAGGAGCAAAACAAACACATGAACTATTTTCTCAAAGAAATCGAAACTGCACCAAGGCACGAGCTTGAGGCGTTACAATCACAGCGGCTGTCCTCCAAAATCAAGCAAGTGTATGAAAATGTAAAACCCTATCGCGCAAAGATGGAGGCGGCGGGAGTTAAACCCGAAGACATCAAGTCGGTTAAAGACTTGGCACGACTGCCCTTCACTGAAAAGCAAGACCTTCGCGACAACTATCCTTACGGAATGTTCGCTGTTCCTATGAGCGAAGTTGTGAGGATTCATGCGTCATCAGGGACAACGGGCAAGCAGACTGTTGTGGGATATACCGCGAACGACATCGCCCTTTGGGCGCAGTGTGCGGCGCGTTCTTTGGCAGCTATAGGCGGAACTAAAGACGATATTGTGCAAGTTGCATACGGGTACGGGCTCTTCACCGGAGGGTTAGGAATGCACTATGGTGCGGAGCGTCTCGGAGCGGTTACTATACCCGCATCTTCGGGGAACAGCTTGCGCCAGTTAGAAATGTTCCGCGACTTTGGAACAACAATCGCCTGTTTGACCCCTTCTTACGCGCTCAGCTTGATTGAACTCATGGCGCAAAAAGGCATTAACAAAGCCGACTTCAAGCTCAAAGCGGCAGTCTGCGGGGCTGAGCCTTGGACGCAGGAAATGCGCCTTCAAATCCAGAAGGGGTTAGGGCTTAAAGCTTATGACATCTATGGGCTGTCGGAGATTCTCGGCCCTTCTGTGTCCTGTGAGTGTGTGGAGCAGTGCGGAATGCACATCTGTGAAGACCACTTTATTCCCGAAATCGTAGACCCCGACACCTTTGAGCCCCTCCCTGCGGGTGAACAAGGGGAATTAGTCTTCACTTGTATTACTAAGGAAGCCTTTCCGCTGATTCGCTATCGCACACGGGATATAGTACGATTAGACTACAGCGAGTGCAAGTGCGGCAGAACATTAGTGCGAATGATGAAACCCCAAGGGCGAACCGACGATATGCTGATTATCAAGGGCGTGAACGTGTTCCCGTCCCAGATTGAAGCGGCACTCCTCGGGTTTGACCCGAATGCGACGCAGTATGAAATCCACGTTTTCAAAGGAGATGCCCTTGAAGTGCGAATCGAAATGTATGACGGTATGTTCCGGGATTCGATTGGCTCAATCGAGGAATATCGCCGAAAAGCAATCGAGGAAATTTCTTCTGCTGTCACTGTAAAAATCAGCATTAAGTTCGATGAAAAAGGACAGCAAAAACGCTCCGAAGGTAAGGCGAAGCGGGTTTTCGATAACAGAGCGGGAGGTAATAATCATGGTTAAGCAAGTGTATGTTCACGTGTCAAACAAACCCGGCAGAGTTCATGCGGTTATGAAGACTCTTGCGGCGGCTAAGGTAAATGCTCGTTCGCTTTTTGTCGCTGATACGGGCGATGTGGGGATTATTCGCTTGATTGTGGACGCCCCCGAAAGGGCAGTCGCGGCTCTGAAAGGCGGCAATTTCAAGGTTGACACCACCGATTTAATCGGCTTCACTGTGCCGGACGAACCGGGTGGGCTGTGCAATGTCATGAAGATTCTCGGAGAGAATGACATTAACATTAAGTATTCTTATTCGCTGATGAGCAGAGGGTCGGGGGCTGGTATAGTTATTCGGGTTGACGATAATGACAAGGCTGTTCAAATCCTCACCGAGGCAGGTGTGAAATTGTTTTCACAGGGCGACTTATCATGAGCAAAATAAACTGGCACAATGTTGCCATTCATGCAAGTTACGCGAAGTTTTCACAACTCCCCCTTGTGGGGAACGTGAGAGAGGTTGCGTTTTCGGGGCGGTCGAATGTGGGGAAGTCTTCACTGATTAACAAGCTCCACAATCGCAACGCCCTCGCGCGGGTAAGTTCTCGCCCGGGGAAAACAATCACGATTAACTATTTTAACCTTGACGACAAAGTTTTTATAGTAGATTTGCCCGGATATGGGTACGCTAAAATCAGCAAAGAGGAAAAAGCCCGCTTCGGCGAACTCGCGGAGAGTTATCTCCAATCGGGGCGGATTGCTTTGTTGGTCCAGCTCATTGACTTCCGACACCCGCCGACTAAAGACGATTTGCAGATGCTTGACTTTCTGCGACAAACAGACACGAACTTCGTGATTGCTCTGACTAAAGCGGATAAACTCAAGAAATCTCAACGGGCGGCGAATTTAGCGGCACTCAAAGCACAGTTCCCTGATGTTACGCTGATTGAGTTTTCGAGCGAAACGGGCGAAGGAGTACAGGAGCTAAGGCAGGTTATAGAACAATATGGATAAACAATTGTTAGCTTATACGCGAACATTCGGGTGCCGCGCAAACGTATCGGACGGGGAGAAAATCGCGGGAATGCTCTCGGCTCTCGGGTATGGTTTCACGACTGACGCAGATAAAGCGGATTTGATTCTGCTGAACACCTGCGCAGTCCGCGAAAATGCCGAAAACCGCGCATTCGGGAACGTGGGCAGTTTCGTTCATCAGAAACGCAAGAACCCGGACTTAATTATCGCGGTATGCGGGTGTATGGTTCAGCAGGAACACGCCGCGAAAAAACTCGCGAAGACTTTTCCTTATGTTGACCTCATTTTCGGGACTCATGTAATCCACAAACTCCCTGAGTTGCTTGCACAGGTGCAAGGAAGTTGCAAGCAAGGA
>WQXP01000052.1 GCA_009784765.1 Oscillospiraceae bacterium
AAGCGGCAGCACCGCTGGCTTCGCGGAGATTTGCAAAACGCGGCGTATATGTTCGACTCGCGCTTCTCGCCCCTGACGCGCTTCAAGCTTTTCGACAATGTCCGCCGTGCGATTACCCCTCTGCTGATTCTGCTTTGCTTCTTTACCCTCGCGCTTCCGGCAGGTATAGTCGCATTAGCCGCGATTGTTTTGCCCTTCTTGACGGGATTCCTCCCCGGTGTCATTCGCGGACGCAGGTTTTCGGCGTACAGACGCTTTTATTCGCCTGTTCTTACGCAGACTAAACAACTCGTGCGGCAATGTATCATGGAAGTCATGCTCTTGCCCAAGCACGCCCTTGTGTCGTTAGACGCACTCTGGCGAGTGTTCTGGAGGCTGAACTTCTCCCGCAAACGCCTGTTAGACTGGACGACGGCTTCTGCATTTGACGGCAAGAGCGGCGGGATTACTCATATGCTCGGTGCGGTAGTCGTCGCGGCTTTGCTGTTCGGATTGAGCCTTGTGACCCTGAACCCTTTCCCTGCAGGAATGGCTGTGCTGTTCTTGGCTGCGTTGCCGGTAGTCGCCTACTGTGACAAATCACGGGGGGAAACAAAAACGAAAATCCCCGACACAGTCAGGCGCGATTTAAGCGTGAGTGCAAAGCAAATCTGGCAATTCTATGAAGACTTCGTAACAAGCGAACACAGCTTTCTCCCCCCGGACAACGTGCAGTATTCCCCTATAGAGCGAGTAGCAGCGCGGACTTCGCCGACTAACATCGGAATGTATCTGCTGTCCTGCGTTTCTGCCTATGTATTCGGATTTATCGACAGAGCAGGGTTAGAAAAGCGCGTAGAGCGAACTCTCGCTACAGTCGAAAAGCTGCCTAAGTGGAACGGAAACCTCTACAACTGGTACGACACCCGCAGTTTAGAACTCCTCGACGGCTTTGTGTCCTCGGTAGACTCCGGGAACTATGTTTGCTGTCTTGTGGCACTCGGAGAGGCGTTAAAGCACGAAGACTGCAACCCTGAGCTAATCACGCGGCTTTCGCGGCAAATCGACGACACGGATTTGAAGCCCTTCTATAACAAAACACGCAACCTGTTCAGCATCGGTTATGACGCGAGTACAGACACGCTTTCGCACCATCATTATGACCTGCTGATGTCTGAAGCGCGAATGCTCAGCTATTACGCAATCGCGTCAGGGCAAGCGAATAAGCGACACTGGCGAAGCCTCGGGCGGGTTATGGGCAAGAAAGGCAAATACGCCGCCCCCGTGGCGTGGACAGGAACAATGTTCGAGTATTTCATGCCCGAACTGTTGCTCAATTCAAAGGAGGGGAGTATGCAATATGAAGCACTGCGATTCTGCCTGCATTGTCAGCAGAGCAAAACAAGGGCTGCAGGGGCGGCTCTGCCGACCCGAAGCTTGACGGGGAATTCGTTTAGTGGCTCTCGTCCTTACGGTATATCCGAGAGCGGCTACTACGCCTTTGACCGTAACATGAACTATCAGTATAAGGCTCACGGAGTGCAGGACATTGGGCTGAAATCGGGGCTTGACCGGGAGTATGTCGTTTCACCGTACTCGACTTTTCTTGCGCTGTCCTACGACCCAATCGGGTGTTACAACAACCTTGCGAAGATGGAGCGGCTCGGGCTTTGCCACGAACGCTACGGGTTCTATGAAGCTGCGGATTTTACGCCTCATCGTGTTGGCACGGGGTACGCCGTAGTCAAGAGCCATATGGCACACCACATGGGAATGAGCATATGCGCGATTACCAACACGCTGTACGGCGGAATAATGCAGAAGCTTTTCATGGGGAATGAAAAGATGAAACGCGCAGGGGAACTCATGGAAGAAAAAATCATAGCGGGCGAACCCGTTCTCGGGCCGCCTGAACGCAAAGAAGAAAAAGAACTGCGTATGAATGCCGACATTTTCACCGGCGCGAGTGGATTCAGTCTCGAAAATCCGCGGCTGAACCTGCTCTCGAACGGGCAAATCAGCGTTATAACTTCCGACATCGGCGTATCCCAGACGCTGTTTTCCGAAGGACGCGGCGCATTATTCCCGACTGTGGATTTATACCGCCCGCGCGGAGCTATATACGCAGTGATTGACGGTAAGAATGAATATGTCTTCGGCAATCACCCGAAAATCAAAGCAACGGCAGACAATTGCGTAGTATTCACGCAAAATACCACGGAGTATTTAGCATATACCCGCAACTTCAAAACACGAATGGACGTGTTCTTGGACGAAGCAAACCCCGTCGAGTTTCGGACGATTATGACAATCAACAAAGAGCAGTCGGCTAAAAAGCTCGTGTTTGCTGCCTACCTTGAACCCGCTCTCGGGCGAGAGTGCGACATTCTTGCGCACCCCGCCTTTATGGATTTGTTCGTCAAAGCCGCCTATGACAGCGAAAATAAGCTTATCACCGCCTCACGAAAAGAGCGGGACGGAGACGGGCAGTGGCACATGGCAGTCGGGTTTTGTGAAGATGTTGAACTTAGCTACAGCTTCAACCGCGAAGAGGTAATCACTCGCGGAGAGGGGGTTTTCTCTGCCCTCAAAAAAAGCCTCACTCAAAATGACAATACTGATGTTCCTGCGCCGTGTATGTTCATTCGCGCAGAGTTCGCTCTGAAAGCGGGCGAAAAGAAAAGCATGACTATGTTCACCTGTTACGGTAACTCTCTTGCAGAAGTCGTTGCTTTGGCACGGGAAGTCCGCGCTAAGTTCGCACAGAGCGGCAAGGTTGAACCCTCTGAAGAAATCATCTCGCCCCTTGTGTCGGATACTATTTACGGGCGGCTCACAAGACGCCATCTCGGAAAGTTGCTTTATGCAGCACAAACGTCGCGAATCAGGACAAGAGCTACAGTTCCCGACCTCTGGAAGCACGGAATATCGGGGGATAATCCCATAGCCGTCTACAACCCGGGAAAAAAAGCAGACAGGGCAGTTACAGGAATTGACGCGGTAATCGAAATGAAAAAAGCCCTGAGCCTCTGCCAAATCGAGTATGACTTAGTTTTGCTTTACGACACGGCAAAACAGCGAGAGTTATATTCACAGCTTTGCGGCGAAATCGGGACACAGGCGTTTATTCTTGACAAAACCAAGCTTGAGGCACAGGATTTGGCACTGCTCTTCGCGAGTGCCTCTTTGCTCATGAACGCAGACGAGCTTCTGCGCGGAAATTACGCGCCGCCCTTAAATCAGAGCATAGCGACGCTTCACAAAGCGGCGCGGCTTGAGCCTGCAGTAAAACCAAAATCGGGGGAGTTCGCAGTGCCGTCGCATATTTCAAACGCCGATTATGGACAGCCGCCTTGGTGCAACGTCCTTGCCAACTCACGCTTCGGGACTCTTGTGTCTGACCGCTCTTTAGGCTTCACATGGGCGTTAAACAGTCGCGAAAACAAGCTCACCCCTTGGGTGAACGACCTGCGTGCCGACAATCGCGGAGAAATGCTAATCTTAAAATCACAGTCGGGCTTGCTCTATGACCTCATTGACGGTTCAGCGGCGGCTTTCGCACCGAGCTTTGCAGACTATGCAGGAGTCGCGGCGGGGTGTATTGAAGCCCGCACGCAAGTTCGCGTGTATTCGCGGGGAATGGGCAAGAGCGTAAGCCTTGAGCTTACGAATACCTCAGACACGGCACGGCGCGTGCAAATCGCCTATTACTGCGAGCCTGTTCTCGGGGTAAACAAGCACGACCTCTCGAACAAGCTTTTATCTGCGGCTGTTGTCGAGAACAGCCTTGTCATTTCAAGCAGTGGCAATCAGGGCGGGTATTTTTCGGGAGCAATGATACTTTCGGCGAACAAGAAATCCACTTTCATGTCAGATAAATCTGCTTTTTGGAGCGGCGACTGGCCAGCGTCGGCAGTTGACAATGGACAATTGTCGGCAGTTGACAATGGACAATTGTCGGCAGTTGACAGTTGGTTTAACTGCGAAATCGGAGCGGTAATCATTAAGATTGATTTACCGCCGCGCCGCACAGAAAAAATCAAGTTTGTTCTCAGCTTTACCCGAAATACCGGCGACCCTCTCTCTATGGAGAAAGCCCTCAAGAAAACCCGAAGCTTCGTTGCCCTCCCGAAAGAACTCAAGCACGGCGAGATAAATTCGGGTAACGCCGCCTTAGACGAGTTGTACAAACACTGGCTTCCGTGGCAGGTAATCGGCGGACGAATATGGGCGAGAACGGGCTTCTATCAAAATTCGGGGGCATTCGGTTTCCGCGACCAGTTGCAAGACTGTTTGGCGGCCGTATGCGTTCTTCCCCAAGTTGCTAAAACGCAGATTCTGCGTTGCTGCACAGCGCAGTTCCCTGAAGGTGATGTTCTGCACTGGTGGCATGAGTTCCCGACGACGACCGGAATCAAAAAGAAAGGGGTAAGGACGCGCTACAGCGACGACCTGCTCTGGCTTCCTTATGTATTGGCAGACTACGTCGAGCAAACCGGCGACACAAGCATTCTCGATTTGCAGACGCGCTATTGCTGCGGCGACACACTCGCGCAGGGGGAACACGAACGCTACAGCGAAGCCGGCGAATCTGAGCTTGTCGAGAGTGTGTATAATCACGCGAAACGCGCATTGCAGAAGGGTTACAACACCTCCGACCGCGGATTGCTCCTCATTGGCGGCGGCGACTGGTGCGACGGTTACAACAAAGTCGGCGTAGGCGGCAAAGGCGAGAGTGTGTGGCTGTGTATGTTCTACGCCATGACGGCGAAAAAATTCGCGAAAATCGCGAAAACAGCGGGGGACATCGGCTTCGCAGTCGAGCTTGAGGGGCAGGGAGCAGAGCTTCTCAAAAAAGTTGATGAACTGTGCTGGAACTCTGATTCGAATGACTGTTATCACCGCGCATTCTATGACGACGGCACCCCTATGGCTGTGATTGATTTGCTTCCCCAAGCCTTCGCAGTTCTTGCTGAAATGCCCGACGACGGGCGAGTAAGCGCAGCACTCGGCACAGCTCTGCGTGAGTTGTACGACCGCGACAATCGCATAGTTAAGCTCTTCACTCCTCCTTTTAACAGAGACTCGGCAGACAAGACAACAGGCAACGCTCACAACGCGGGGTATGTGGAAAGCTATCCCCCGGGAGTTCGGGAAAACGGAGGGCAGTATACCCATTCTGCAATTTGGTTAGCTCTCGCCTGTCATCGAGCAGGATTGACAGAGCAGGCTAAAGAGCTTCTTGAGGCGATTTCGCCTCTCGGACGCGCCGCAGAGTATAAGTGCGAGCCCTATTACCTCGCCGCCGATGTTTATTCTAACCCGAAGGCCTACGGACGCGGCGGGTGGTCGATTTACACGGGAAGCGCGTCGTGGTACTATCGCGTGTTGCGCGAAGTTTGGGGCAAGTAACGGTTTACCCGCTGCGTTGACAGCGAACCACCGCAACATTCGCGGAACGATAAAAGTGTAGAGGTTCACGCTCGCAGTCAACGCTATACAAAAGGCAATCAGCGAATCAATATTGTCTTCAATTATGTGGGCAATATTGAGGGAATCCAAGCAAATTCAGCTTAGGCAAAAAGTGAAATCATGTTTTATCGCCTCCCCCACTTCGTGGGGAGGTTGTTTTAATGACCGCCCTCTTGCCTATATATAATCGCTCAGCTCGCTGTGTGCTTCTTCGAAATTGCTGTAAAGAATATGCTCTTTCACGCTGCACAAAAGTTTCTTGGCATCTGATGAGCATTCCTTAACTTTGGCGATTAAATCTAACGCGCCGCCTCTGTTATAGTCGGCACACATTTGCGCGATTGCAGTCAAAGTTTCGCGCAGGTTTTCAGGGTTTGTGTCCGCATCGTTGGAGGTGTCGATTGCAGCAACCTCAGATTCGTGCTTTTCCAAAAGAGTGCGTAATGCGTTCAAAAACGCGGGAACTTCCGTCGTAATCAATTCGATGTTTTTGTCACGCCCTGCCTGTTCTAACTCCCCTGCCCTTTGAGAGAGCGTTTTTTCGCCGATACTCCAAAGAGAGCTTTTCATTCCGTGAACAATGATGGTGAACTTCTGCATGGCTTGTTCGCTGCTTAAATCAAGCTCACTGAGTATAACAACGGCTTTTTGCGCGTCCCTGACGAAGGATTCATACAACATTGATTCGTCTGCTTCCTCCGCGCTTGGCACAGCGGCTGACATTCGCGCCGACTGTAAGACATCGGGCGGCTGTTTATCACGGACGAATTTGTTCAAAGTTGCGTTTAATTGCTGGGTGTTAATAGGTTTAGAAACAAAACCGTCAAACCCGTTTTCGAGGAACATATCTGCCTGCCCTGACACAGCGTTGGCAGTCAACGCGACAATTACGCCCTCATACCCGCGTTCACGCAGGATTCTCGTAGCCTCAATTCCGTCCATAACAGGCATCATATGGTCCATGAAAATCACATCATAAGGCGTGAACCCGCCGGGCGAATCGTTCCTAATCACTTTTTCAACCGCCTCAAGCCCGTTGATGGCAGTTTCGATTTGCAGCTTATACGGCTTCATCAACCTTTGTGCAACAAACAGATTTGTTTCCGTATCATCAACCACGAGAATCCGCCCGTATGGCATAGGCTCACGTGCGAAATTAACACTGCGCCTGTGGCTTTGGGTTGCGCTGCTTTTGCGGAAACTTTGCAGATTAGCTGCAACCTCTTGCCCGATTATGCCGCTTCCTGACGGTGTTTGCGGCAAGCGAACAGTAACCGTTGTTCCTACTTGCGGCTCGCTCTCTACCGTGATTTCACCTTCCATGAGGTTTACAAGCCTCTGCAAAATCGACAGCCCCAATCCCGTGCCTTCGATGTTGCGGGAACGCTCTTCGCCGAAACGCGAATACTCCTCAAACAATCGCCCCAACTGCTCCTGAGTCATGCCGTGCCCTGTGTCACTCACGCACAGAACAAGGCAGTTCGTATCTTGCTCATAATTGAAAACCAGTGTTACCTTGCCCGCATCAGTATACTTAAAGGCGTTCGACAGAAGATTATTCAGGATTTGTTTGATACGAAGTTCATCGCCAATCAAAAGAGCGGGAATTTCCTCGTCTATCTGAAGCTCAAAACGAATGGGGCGATTGCCTATTCGCATCATATTCAAATGAACAGCGTCATTAACCATACTCGCGACTTCGTAAGATGCAGCGATTATATCCAACTTACCCGCCTCGATTTTGGAAAAATCTAATATATCGTTGATGATTCCGAGAAGCATTTCGCTTGAAGCATAGATTTTTTCTAATCCGTCCTCAATTTCTTCAGGGAGCTGTTCAATTTGCATGAGTATATCTGTAATACCCATAATCGCATTCATCGGTGTGCGGATTTCATGGCTCATGTTCGCAAGAAAAGTTGACTTTGATTTGCTCGCCGCTTCAGCAATTTGGGCGGCGTTTTCAGCGACCTGCGCAGCCTTAGCGGCAGACTTTGCGGCAGCTTCAGCGGCGGCAGTTGCGTTGAGAATTTGAACCTG
>WQXP01000053.1 GCA_009784765.1 Oscillospiraceae bacterium
AGCCCGCGCCGCGGCTATTTCTGCGTTATCGTCTTTAATCGCCGCCGAACGGACGATTACAGCGCAACCGGCTTCGAGATTGGCGATGTTTTCGGGATTATGCCCCATAAAAACATCAATTCCCATAGCGCGAACAGCCTCAACTGTATCAGTGAGGTTATTGTCCGAGCCGCTGAGTGCGAATCCCCCTGCTTCTGAACGGGCGTGCAAAATCTGCGCAAGAGGATACATTCCGCTTCCGCCTATTCCAATCATGTGAATATGAGTACCGGGTTTGAGTAAATCGGCGATTTGGTTGTTTTTGTTATTATTGTTCATACAGATATTCTCCCCATAAAATGTAAACGATAATCATACATATGAGAAACATATGTAAAAAATAACACCGAAAGGAAGACATCACCATGTTGCAAATCAGTGATATTCGTGTCAGAAGAACAAGTCCGCACGGGAGATTACGGGCAGTCATTTCGCTAACCATTGACGATGCTGTTGCAATTCATGACATCAAGTTGATACAAGGAGAAGAGCGTTTGTTTGTAGCAATGCCGAGCCGCCGCAACGAAACAGGAAGTTTCCGCGACATAATTCACCCCATAAACCCCGAAGCACGAGCGCAGATTGAGGAAGCGGTCCTCAAAGCCTATCAGGAACATCTTGAAGAGGAACAAAGGGTACTCGAATTCGGCGACGTTACCGCGCCTGACGAGAACAGCGCAACTGAAAAAGACGCGCTTTTAGTTTAGTGAACTAAAAGCAACCTCTTACTAATCCTAATACCCCAATGCACGAGTTTTCAGCAAAGCAACCTGAGTTTTAGCATCTTGTATTTCACCGCGAAGGACTAAATCGACAGCTTCATTGAAGGGCAATTTTACGACGTTCAGAAACTCATCAGCGTCTAATTTGTTCCCCTGAACGTCAAGGTCGGAGAGTTCGCAAAGTCCATTCGCCAGGTACATATGAATAACTTCCGCGCAGTAAGCAGGGGTAGGGTACATCTGCCCGAGAGATTGCAGCTTCTGCCCCTCTTTGAGCCTAAACCCCGTTTCTTCATAGAGTTCCCGCACACCGCAAGCTTCGGGGTTTTCCCCGCCTTCGAGCTTGCCTGCAGGAATTTCGAGTATCGCCTTTCCGTGAGGGTAGCGGAACTGCTCCACCAAGAACACAAACCCGTCTTTGGTCAGCGGAACTACGCAAACGCCCCCCGAATGTTCAACGACCTCCCTGTCGGAACGATTTCCGTTAGGGAGTTCAACTGCGTCTTTGCGGACTGTGATAATCCTGCCTTTGTAAATCACTTCCCGTGATAACGTCTTTTCGAGTAATGTCATGTTTACCTCATGCTTTATAATAACTGTCAATTGTCAACTGCCATCAACTGCCGTCACATTCTTTCGGGGGCATCAACCTTGAGAATCCCCAGCGCGTTTCGAAGAACAATCGCCGTGGCGTTCATAAGAGCCAATCGTGATTGCAGAACGCTTTCCTGTTCGCCTTTAACGCGGCAAGCGTCATAGAACTTGTGGAACGCCTGGGCGACTTCCGTGGTATAGCGAGTCAGCCGCGACGGGTCAAAAGCTTTCGCCGCCTCTTCGATTTCGTCGGGGAAAAAGCTGAGTTTTCTCACTAATTCTTTTTCCGCCCCATGAGTGTAGACAAACATTGCGGGAGAAACTTGGGAGGCGAGGCTCTCGTCCTCCGCTAACTTGCGAATAACACTGCAAATCCGCGCATGAGCATACTGCACGTAATACACGGGGTTTTGATTAGTCTCTTGAACTGCTAAGTCCAAATCAAAGTCAAGATGAGTGTCGGCACTGCGCAGATTAAAGAAAAACCGCGCCGCATCAACAGGCACTTCTTCAAGGAGCGTCGCAAGAGTAATCGCTTTGCCCGACCGCTTGCTGAGCTTCACAGTCTCCCCTGCCCTCACAAGGCGAACCATCTGCATAATCAGCATCTTGAGGCGCGACGTATCAATGCCGAGTGCCGCTAACGCCGCATTCATTCGCGCCATATAGCCGTGGTGGTCAGCCCCGAAAATGTCGATTGCCAAATCAAAGTTGCGCCCTCCGTCAGCCTGAGCGGCAAGCTTGTTGTAATGATAGGCAATATCGGGGACAAGATACGTTACCACGCCGTTAGAGCGGACTAACACGCGGTCTTTCTCGTCGCCGTAGTCAGAGCTTTTCAGGTACAACGCACCGTCGCTCTCATAAGTCGCGCCTTTGGCTTTGAGAAGCTCAATAATTCGCTCAACAGAGCCGTCGTTATGGATTGTACTCTCGCGAAACCAGTTGTCATACTCTATGCGGTATTTGCGCAAATCGCCCTCAAGAGTCGCGACATTTCGCGGCAGAGCGTACTCTACCAAAGCGGCGCGGCGGTCTTCCTGCGAAGAATTGACATACTTGTTACCGTGAATTTCAGCAAATCCGCGGGCGTGTTCGATTATATCATCGCCGTGGTATGCGTCTTCGGGCATTTCGATTTGTTGCCCGAGTTCCTGCCCGAAAATTTGGAGGTAACGCACCTCAAGGCTAAGCCCGAGCTTCGTGATTTGGTTCCCCGCATCGTTGACATAAAATTCCCTCTCGACTTCGTACCCCGCGAACTCGAGTACAGAAGCAAGACAGTCTCCTAATGCTCCGCCACGCGCATTCCCGATGTGCATAGGGCCCGTGGGGTTAGCTGATACAAATTCGAGCAAAACCCGTTTCGGCGTTCCGCATTGTGCCACGCCAAAATCGCCTTTTCCGTACTTTGCACCCTGTTTCGCGATTGCTTTTACTGCTCTGTCGTACCATTTTTGCTCCACAAAGAAATTCAAGAACCCCGGGCCTGCAATTTCGATTTTTTCGAACCCGTGAGTTTTTGAATCTTCGCCGAGATTGGCAATAATCTGTTCCGCGATTTTGCGCGGCGGCATTCCGAGAGCCTTCGCCGAAACTAAGGCAGCGTTACAAGAAAAATCCCCGTTCGCGCTGTTCGCGGGGATTTCTACTGTAAATTCTGCTAAGCCCTCCATTGCCCCTTTAACCAAATCTGCGATTTGCTGCTTTGTTTGCTTTGTAATGTTCATTGCTGTTCCCCGATTTTCTCAAAATTTATAAACATTTCGTTTTGGCTCATAAGCGTCGAGTTAATATCAATCGTGTACTTGAGGTACATATCGCCGCCGCCCTCCCCGAGATTGCACTGCACATCATCTGCAGAAATGCCCACCATGAAGTCGCCGTAGGGCGTTCCGTAGTGGCAGTGGTGTTTTTTGCCCTTCTCAATCACAAGGCTCGACATGGATTTGCCCCGTTCATCATGCCGCCGCATGACTACCATGTTATCCCCGGTAATGTCAAGGCTGATTTTGCTGCTGCCGTAACCTGCCGCTTCGTTTTCGTTATAGCTGAGGGTGTAGTCCCCCCGCTTGTACAGCAGGTTTCCGCAGGTGAAAAGCTCCGTGGTATCGCGGTCTTCCCCTGACGCCTGAACTGATTTTATATTTATTGAAACATCTTGCTTCATGAACCTTACCTCCTTCTATATCACGGCGCGGCGCGGACACCGCACCCTACACCTTTTCCGATTCTACGAGCATATCGAGCATTTGCGAATACTCGAACCCGCTTGCCTCCATGAGCCGTGCGAACACGTCCTTCTCAGTGAACCCCGGTACATTAGAAACCCGCGTGCAATATATCGCGCCGTTATGGCTGAGGCGGAAACTTATACGCGCAAAATCTGTACAACCGAGTGCAAGAAACGCCGTCTTCGCGAGTTCACTCACCCGCGCTGTTACGCTGTCATCAAGGGCGGCGGGAATTACAAGCTCGAACTCATCATTCGCTTCCGCGATTTTGCTGACACTCAGCGCATAAACGCTCCCCCACACCACACACTCGAGTTCCCGCCCTGTTACCACACCCTCCGCCACAATCTTGTGATGATGTGAAAAAGCAGACTTTACCGCATCTTTAAGTTGACGACGGTCTTCCACAAGCTCCGCGCTTGTTATGCTCCTGCTGCCGAGTGCGGGTTTAACATACATGGGATACCCGATTTCGACTTCGATTTTCTCGAACTCGCTGTCCATTCGGTCGATATTAACCCTCTCAAACTCCATGAACTTCGCAGTCTTTATTCCCGCACGATTCAGCACCGTATGCGTCAAAGCTTTATCCGAACACAATGCCGCCGCCGCAAATCCGCTGCCCACGTAAGATATGCTCGAAAGCTTACACAGTGCCTGAATTTGCCCGCACTCACCGTATTTGCCGTGCAAAACGGGGAATACTACGTCAACCCTCTGCAAAGAGTAGCCCGTTTCATCTAAAATTTTCACCACACCGCCGTGGAGCGGGTCGGGGCTGAGAATCGCCGAACAACAATCAAGATTAGCTTCCCACGTTCCGTCGGGAATCTGCGAATAATCCCCCGGGAAGTAAAGCCAACGCCCTGCGCGGGTAATCCCGATGGGAAGAATGTCATATTTTGATTTATCAAGCCCTTTAAGCACCGAATGCGCCGACATCAGCGAAACCCCGTGGTCTTCCGACGCGCCGCCGAATAATACTGCTATGCGTTTTTTAGCCATGTGTAATCCTCCTCACAACTTCTTTTAACTATTATATCATATCTTTGGAATTTTTGCAATACTATTCTCATATATTTGTTCAAGATACTGTAACGGAAAGGAAGACACAAACATGAACGTATATTTACCCGAAGGTTCCCTCATCTCGAAAGACGAAAACAGGAAGTTCACCGAATCTGTAAAAGCACTCGAGGAATGCTGTGCTTGCGGACGCATCGTTGAGGCTGTCTGCATTGTTTGCGATGTCTCTCACAACCTGATTGTTGATTTCGGCTTTATGCGCGGCTTAATCCCGCGTAAGGAAGGCGCAGTAGGTATTGAAGACGGCACAACTCGCGACATTGCTTTGATTTCGCGGGTCAACAAACCTGTCTGCTTCAAAGTAACAGGATTCGACAATTCTGCTAAAATGGCAATTCTTTCGCGCAGGCAAGCCCAAACCGAATGTATCGAAAGATACATAAACGCCCTCACACCCGGTGATATTATCCCCTCGAAAATCACACATCTTGAACAGTTCGGCTGCTTCGTTGACGTTGGCTGCGGGCTGCCGTCCCTCATTCCCATTGACTCTATTTCTGTTTCGCGGATTTCTCACCCTTCAGACCGCTTCAAAGTCGGTCAAGAAATAATCGCGGCTGTCAAATCTATCGAACAAAACACCTCGATTGCTTCTCCTAAACTGACTCTCACCCACAAAGAGCTTCTCGGGACATGGGAGCAAAACGTCGCCAAGTTCACAGCAGGGGAGACCGTTTCGGGCATTGTTCGCTCCGTAGAAGAATACGGCGTTTTCGTTGAACTGCTCCCTAACCTCGCAGGGCTTGCAGAGCTTCGCGAAAATATTGCTGTCAATCAAGCGGTGAGCGTTTATATCAAAGCGATTATTCCTGAAAAAATGAAAATCAAGCTCATTATAGTAGACGCTTTTGATTTAGAACGCGGCTCGCGCCTCGGGCATTGTTATGACTATCACATTACCGAAGGGCGGCTCAAAACGTGGACTTACTCCACCCCCGATTCACCCAAGCTCATTCAGTCGGATTTTTGTCGCTGATTTCGCCCCGCTGATGTCGGCGAAAAGCTAATGCTGCCTGCTCGTGCTTGTTTTCCCCGAATGCGTAATAAACTCTGCCTGCAAGAGAGTCGGGCAGATACTGCGCAGCCACGTAATTCCCCGGGTAGTCATGAGGGTATTTGTACCCCTGCCCGGGCTTTGCGTTGTCTGCGCCGTCACAATGAACATTCTGCAACTGCCGCGGGAATCCGACACCTCGCCCTGCGCGAACGTCTGCTATTGCCGCATCAACAGCAAGCACAGAGTTAGACTTCGGCGAAGTCGCTAACAGAATCGCCGCTTGAGCCAGCGGCAATCGCGCTTCGGGGAAGCCGAGCTGCAGTGCCGAATCCACACACGCTTTGACTATCGCAATGGCGTTGGGATAGGCTAACCCCACATCTTCCGCGGCGACGCAGAGCAATCTGCGGCAAATTCCCGCCATATCGTCCGCTTCAATGAGCCGCGCAAGATAATGCAGTGCCGCATTCTCGTCTGAGCCGCGCATGGACTTATGGAACGCCGACAGAGTATCATAATGCTCGTCCCCGGAGCGGTCATAACGCATACCGCTCTTTTGGACAAGCTGTCTTGCAATCTCCTCCGTTACCGCGCCGCCCTCTGCAATCATCGCGCAGAGTTCCGCTGCGTTAATGGCTTTGCGGACATCTCCGCCGCAACCTTGCGCGATTATATCTATTACAGAATCAGGCGGCGCGATGCGGACATCGCGCCCTACAAGCGCAAATGCGCGCTGAATCGTAGGAACAATCTCATCTGCGGTCAGGCTCTTGAACTCAAACACGGTACAGCGCGACAAAATCGCCCCGTACACATAGAAGTAGGGGTTTTCGGTAGTCGCTGCAATCAGCGTTATGTCGCCATTCTCGATAAATTCCAGCAGAGTCTGCTGTTGTTTCTTGGACAGATATTGAATCTCGTCAAGATACAGCAGAATGCCATTTTCGGGCATAAGCCCGCCTGCGCTTCCCGCGCGTGCGATTACTTCTTTTATATCCGCCGTCGAGCAAGATGTTCCGTTGAGTTTGCACAGCGTCATGTTCGTCTGCGCCGCGATTATGTTCGCGATTGTGGTTTTGCCCACTCCCGACGGCCCGTAGAACAGCATACAAGGCAAATTTCCGCTTTGTAAACTCGACTCGACAATGCGGCGAAGTGGCTTGCCCTCCCCGATTAAATGCGATTGTCCCGCGACTTCTTTAAGAGACGCGGGACGAAGTTTATATGCTAATGGTGTTTTTTTCATGATTCCTAAAACCCGCCTCTTGATTTATTCTTGCTCACACCGACAAGAAACAACACCGGCAGAATCGCCGCCAACGGAAGCCCGCAGATAAGCCCGATTGGGTCAACCATACCGCTGATAATCCCTCTGACTAATATAATCCCATACAGCACAATATAGCCATACATCAGCTGCCCCAGAAACTTCGCTTTGGTTACATCGCTGCAATATTTCACCCCCATGATTCCCATGAAGAGCCAATAGGCACATTGAACCACTCCGGAAATCAAAGTATAGAACACTTCGGTTCTGCTCATCTCCATTTCTTCGTACAAAGAGCCTGCCCCCATATCTATGAACATTGCCTCAAGAACATCAAGCATGGGGATTAAACAGCCGCTCCCTAACGTGCCGAGTGCCCCGAAAATAATCATTATTATCGACACAACCTTAATCATCTTACGCCCCGGGGCTTCATACAAGCCTATTTCGTCATTATACGAGTAGGGGCTTCCGTACTGCGCATA
>WQXP01000054.1 GCA_009784765.1 Oscillospiraceae bacterium
CAAAGACGCGGTTTTGACGGGCAACAAACTCAAAAACAAATATCATCGCTGGCACACAGGCTGGATTGGCAACCTTAAAGAGGTTCGTTATGACAAGCTCATGAGCGAAAAGCCTGAAAAAGCAATGACTCTCGCGGTGAACGGAATGCTGCCGAATACTACGCCCGGGCGCAAGGCTCTCACACGTCTGCGCGTTTACAGGGACGCTAATCACAAGAATGCGGCTCAGAAGCCGGAAGTTTGGGGAGGTGAAATCACATGAGTGTAGTTTACGATGCAAAACCGTTCTACTACGGAACGGGCAGAAGAAAGAACTCGACGGCGCGTGTCCGCGTATACCCGGGGAGCGGCGCGATTACTGTCAACGACCGCGACATAGACGATTATTTCGGACTTGATACCCTCAAGCTGATTGCTCGCCAACCTTTAGCTTTGACAGGCTCTCTCGATAAGTTTGACATCGTTTGCACTGTCGCAGGCGGCGGAGTTACAGGGCAAGCAGGGGCAATCCGCCACGGATTGGCACGAGCATTGCTTCAATACTCAGAAGAGCTGCGCCCCGTTCTCAAGAAATCGGGATTCCTCACTCGCGACCCGAGAATGAAAGAACGCAAAAAATACGGGCTCAAGAAAGCTCGCCGCGCACCTCAGTTCAGCAAGCGTTAAGCGATTAAATCTATCCCCTGCTTCTCACGGGAAGTGGGGGATACGTTTTTTGACGCAGCGACAAAAAAATTTTTCACCGCCCCTTGACTTTTTGCGAAAAACTTGTTATACTAAGTAAAAGAAGAGCGATTTCCCGCAGGAGCGGCTCTGCCGCTCCACAGGGAATAGCTTGGCAATGCATATATGAAGAAAAACAGAACATATAGACGAAAGGGGGATTTAATTATGGAATGGTTCAGTAACTGGTGGACAGCCTTAGACGCTGTCGAACAAGTGTTGTACTGTGTTGCGATTCCGTCATCGCTGTTTTTGATAGTACAGGCGATTTTGATAATCGTCGGCGGTGATTTCGGCGGCGACAGCGGAGGCCTTGACATGGGCGATTTGGGTGACGGGTTCGATTACGCGAGCGGGGCGAAAGACTTCGGGGCGGCGAGTATGCTGTCAATCCAAGGGGTTGCGTCGTTCTTTTGTGCGGCGAGCTGGGGGGCATTGCTTCTCTATCAAGCAGGGATTCCGCTGGTTTTCGCGCTGATTGCCGCGCTGTTGGCAGGGTTAGCTGTCATGTTCGCGATTGCAAAAATGATGCTGTACTTAGGGCGGTTGGCTCACTGCGGAACCCTTGAAGTGCAGAACTTAATCGGAAGTTCCGGAACGGTGTATTTGAAAATCCCGCCTCATGGCAAGGGGAAAGGCAAAGTAACCGTTCAAACAAGCGAGCGGTTGGTTGAGTTTGAGGCGGTCAGCAAATCGGAAGAGGTTATTCCGAATAACGCGCCTGTCAAAGTCATAGACATTATGGGTGAGAATATTTTAGTCGTGGAAGCGGCTACTTAATTTAAGGAGGAAAAATCAATGTTATCATTAACTAATTTAACGGCGTTTATCACTTCTCGCAACCCTTCAGGGGTTGACGAGTTTTGGCTCTATCTCGGTGTTACCCTCGTTATAATCGCGCTTGTGGCGATTATGTGGGTGCTTTCGCGTTACCGCAAATGCCCGTCGGACAAGATTCTTGTTGTATACGGAAAAGTTGGTAAAGACAAAGACGGTCAAGCCCGCAGTGCAAGATGTATTCATGGGGGGGCGGCGTTCATCGTGCCTGTAATCCAGTCGTTCCAGTACATGGATTTGACGCCTATTTCAATCAACGTAGACCTTCGTAACGCGCTTTCAAAGCAGAACATTCGTGTCAACGTGCCGTCGAGATTCACAGTCGGGATTAGCGTTGAACCCGGCGTTATGCAAAATGCGGCAGAACGGCTTCTCGGGCTGAAAATGGGTGAGATTCAAGACTTGGCGAGCGATATTATCTTAGGTCAGCTTCGCCTTGTAATCGCGACGATGGAGATTGAGGAAATCAACTCTAACCGTGATAAGTTTCTTGAGGAAATTTCGGGGAACGTGGAAACGGAACTCAAGAAAATCGGGCTTAGGCTGATTAACGTAAACGTAACGGACATTTCGGACGCGGCGGGATATATCGAAGCCCTCGGAAAAGAAGCGGCAGCCAAAGCGATTAACGACGCGAAGAAAATGGTTGCGGAAAAAGACCGCGATGGTGCAATCGGTGAAGCGGAAGCTCAGCGCGACCAGCGTGTTCAAGTCGCCAGTGCGAATGCCTCTGCGATTGAGGGGGAGAACACCGCGAAAATCGAAATCGCACGCTCAGAAGCTCTGCGGGACCAACGCGAAGTCGAGGCGCGTGCAAAGGCAGAGAACGAAGCAAAGAAAGCAATCGCCGAAACCAAGCGCGATGGTGAAATCGGGCAAGCGAACGCTCTGCGTGACCAGCGGATTCAAGTAGCGGCGGCGAATGCGACGGCAGTCGAAGGGGAGAACAATGCGAAAGTTCTTGTGTCCCAATCGGAGGCGCAGCGGCGTGAAAAAGAAGCGGTTGCTCAGAAAATCGCGACAACTGCAGAGAAAGTCCAAGAAGCGAAAACAATGGAAGAGGCGTATGCGGCTCAACGTGCCATGGAGCTTGCCCGCGCGGAAATGGAACGGGCTACTCAACAGGCAGACGTGATTGTAAAAGCCGAAATCGAACGGCAACAAGCGGTAATCGCGGCACAGGCGCAGGCAGAAGTCGAGCGGCAGAAGGCCAAGGGTGAGGCGGACGCGATTTATGCACGCATGGAAGCTCAAGCAAACGGCGCGAAAGAAATACTCGTCAAGCAAGCAGACGGTATGCGTGAGTTAGTTCAAGCGGCGGGCGGCGCGGAAGATGCAGTTAAGCTGATTGTTGCGGATAAACTCGAAGACCTTATGAAAGTTCAAGTCGAGGCGATTAAAAACATCAAGATTGATAAAGTTACCGTGTGGGATTCGGGTGCAAACGGCGCGGACGGGAAAAGCTCCACAGCGGGGTTTATCAGCGGCATGATGAAAGCTGTTCCTCCTCTTAGTGAGGTTTTTAAGCAAGCGGGTATGGATTTGCCGAAGTTTCTCGGTGAAGAAAGTGCGGCTGCTCTTGAAGGCGTAATCGACGCGGGAGAGAAAGCAGCAAAAGCAGCAAAACCGCCTGTAATCGAAATCCCGTCGAAACCGGAATCAGCAGCTTAAAACAGAAAGGAAAGCAAACAAAGTGAAAACAAAACAAAACAGAATAATCAGCGCGTTTCTTGCGCTTGTAATCGCGGGTGCGACACTGCTCACTGCTTGTGACAACTGCGGCGGCGACGGAGGCGCATATGATGATGTTTCTCTTCCGAATGCGAATGAGCGGACTCCTGAAGTTCAGGCAACTTTGACAAGCAAGGCGATGGACATTTTTCAAAACAGCGAAAACCTGCTTTTTGAAATTGACATTTCCGGGCTTAACGTAACTTTTTATCGCAGAGGCGATGATATAGTCGTGCTTTTGCTGGACGTGTTGGCGTTCATGGTGGTAGACGGGTATTATTACGACTTCGCCCACGACAAAGGTACGGTAACGCGCCGACCTGCTACTGAAGCAGACGTTGAGGGCGTAATGGATACAGTCATGACATTCGGCGAGTTAATCCAACTCGACGGAGCGGCGTTTGTGGCTTCCGGGCGTGAAACTTTCTTAGGAACAGCGGATGTGTTTTATGAAGAGTTCATCGACCAAGAGAGAACCCCGCGGAAAGCTTATTTCGACGGCGACGGCAACCTTGTCGGGATAATGAGAGAAGTCCACGACGAAAATTTGCCGAACGTCGCTATGCAGCAGTTCCGTGCTTCGCTCAGTGAAGAGGTTGACCAGTGGGTATTCGATATAACCATGTGGGCAGACTTTGAATTGGTTGACAAACATCCCGAGTAGCAAAACAAAGCAGAACAAGAGCGATTCCGTCGCAGAAGCGGCTCTGCCGCTTCGCAGACGGATAGCTTGACAGCAAGCAGAACAAGAGCGATTCCGTCGCAGGGCGGGCTTTGCCCGTCCGCAGACGAATAGCAGTATAAACGGAGGATATTCTTGTGGGAGAGACAAAACTTAACATTCTTTTGGAAGAAATCGCAAATGAAATCAAGGCGGTCGAAAAGCGCAATCGTGAGCTTTATGCCTCGGCGGTTGACATAGAGGACGAAACACTCTCGCAGAAAATCCAGAGTGAGTCTTTCGCGGCACTTCGCAAAATGCGGGGGCTTAAAGCCGCTATGGACACATTCAAAGCGCAGCTTGAAGACTCAGGTATTCTCGGGGGCTTAGTCAGCGCGAGCAGTGTGAGTATAAAAACCGCACCTGCTGTCAGCGTTTCACCGCCCGAACCTGAGGAGGAAATTGAAATCGACTACGGCGACGACGGCGATGACGGCGATGAAGGCGATGAAGGCGACGCGGGCGATTACGGCGATGAAGGCGACGCGGGCGATTACGGCGATTACGGCGACGACGGCGACGAAGCTGCTGAAATCGACTACAGCTACGATAACGACGAATATGAACCCGAAGAAGCACACGTGGAAGCCCCCGAAGAAGTCGGCGAAATTATCAGCGATTTAGGCAAAGTGTTAGAGCAAATCAATGAACTTGTATCAGAACCGGAACTCAGCGATACTGCTGCGCAAAAAGAGCTTGAGGCACGCGAAAAGCAATGGGAAAGCCAGCTTCAAGAACAGATGAAAGCGCAGGAACAAATCGCGGCTACTCTTGAAGCGCAGAAACTTCCCGAAGCGCAAGAAGAGCAAGACGATTATTCCGAGTATGACGAAATCATAGAGGTTATTTCATCTGTCCGCCCGAATGACGATGCACAAGACAAAGCCGAAGAGGACGACGTGTTCTCTGCCGACGGCGAGTTCGGCGCATTTGTCATGAGCGATGCGCAAAACGACGATTTTGGTGAAGCCGACAGCGTTACAGAGGAAATAATCGTTGTTCCGTCTAATCATACATCATCAGTCACGAGCATACCCAGCACCGAGGAAATACTCTCGAGCCTTACCGGCAACATAAGCACTGCGCCTGCGGCTGCACCTGAATTCGCGTCGGTTGAGTTCGCCCCTGTTGAGCAAATTCTGCCGCCTCTGCCACCTACACCTCCTCCTGCTCCGACACCTCTTCCTCCTGCTCCGACACCTCTTCCTCCTGCACCGCCTCTTGCTCCGATACCGGTGCCACCTGCTCCGACACCGCCACCACCTCCTCCTGCACCGATGCCGGAAGATAACTTCTCGGGGTTCGGGCGTGCAGCACCTGCGGCGGGAATGTACAGTTCGCGTAATTTGGACGGGTTTACCATGTTCGGGAGAAGAGTCGATGTCAACAACTGGTCGGAGATGCTTGTGCGTGTGTGTGAGATTCTCATTCTCAAAAGCCCTTATACTGTGGCGCAGTTCGACAAGTATGACGACCTCAATCCTCCGGGCAGTGTGTATTTCACTTACAGCCAAGGTAAGATTGCAGGAACGGCGAAAAAGCTTTCTAACGGTCTGTGGATTGAGCTTAACCGCACCCCTGACGACATTGTGATGTTATGTAAAAAAGTTCTTGAGCTTTGCGGTTTCCCGAGAAGCGAGTTGGAAATAGAATTTGCGGACTAAAGTCAAGCAAGTCGGGCTTTGCCCGACTGCGCGGAGGACAATGAGGCGTTAGCCGAAATTGTCCGGAGTAAAAAGAAAAGGCGGTGTGAACCCTTGATGAAGTCAAAAAGCACGAGTGTAATAGGAATAGATTTCGGAACGACCAACACCGCCGTTGTTCGCGTTACCGGTATTGGCGAACACGGTTCTAAATCGTTAGAAGTGGAAAGGTTCGGCGAAAATGCAGGGAGTCCGTTTTCGTCGATAATTGCAATCCCCCGAGAAGGGGGAAAGTTAGTTTTCGGTCGCGAAGTTAAAGAGAGGCGTTTGGAACTTGCGGAAAGCCATTACATTGTGCCGTCGCTTAAATCATACATAGGCTCGGAAAGAGAGATTATTTCGGGCAGAAACCGCTATTCGGGGGAAGATGTTACCTGCGCGTTTTTTAAGTATTTGCGCAAGAACATTCAAAAGAACTACAAGGTTGATATTAAGGAGGCCGCACTGGCGTTCCCTGTTGATTTTTCTGCAAAAGCGCGGCGTTCACTCAAACGCGCTGCTGAGCGGGCGGGAATCCGCCTCATCGGGGTTGCAGGGGAAGCGACTGCAGCATACATTTCTAACCGCAACAACAAAGAGATTTATAAAGCCTACCGCCGCATCATGGTTATTGATTGGGGCGGCGGCACCCTTGATATAAGCGTTCTTGAGTTGAAGGGTACGAAAGTTTACGAAAGTTCGATTTACGGCGAAAAAATCGGCGGCGATGATATTGACCTTGAACTCGCTTATCGTATGCACGCACGATTAGCGGCGACTTACGGGATTGACATAGAGTTCGATGCCATGGAAGCGGGGAATAAAGACAAGCTCGTTTCGGCTTGCGAGAAAGCGAAAATCGCCTTTGCGTTCGATGAGGGCGACGCTGTGATTAACCTCAAGAAGTACGGCGCCTTCGGTGATGCGTCGGTAACGCTGACTTATGCGACGTTTAAGGACATTGTCATTCCTATGATTAAATCCCGTGCTTTGAAAGCTATTTCGGCGGCAATGAAGCAAGCGCAGGTTAGCGCGTCGGGTATTGACGCGGTGATTATGGCGGGGGGAAGTTCGGGGCTGAAGCCTTTTGCCCATGCTGTTGCGAACGTGTTCGGCAAAGAAAAGATTATTTTGCCTGAAAACACTGCATGGTCTGTGGCGGCGGGGGTCGCGCTTTTGTCGTTGAATTCGGGACAGACAGCCGGGAAGTATATGCTCAACGATGATTTGGGCGTGGTTCTTTCGGACGGCAGTGTTTTCCCGATTTTCCGCAAGAACGTCGATTCAATCGGGAGCAAAGCAGACCCGATTAACTTTTCGATTGTTGAAGACACTCAAAACGCACATTTTGTATTCGCTAACGCTGAAAATACGATTGTTTACGGAAAGCTCAACATAAATGTTAAGGGTTTTTTGCAGGAAAATCTTCAGCTTGCCGCGAAAATCAATGAAGACCAGACGGTTATGATATTCGTGCGGAACAGGTATATGGGTGAGGAATACGGAAAACGCCTTGAACTCAATAAGCTGACTTTTTATTACGACTTGGAGGGGTTACCCGGAGCAGAGGAAATCGAGGAGGGTGCCGTCTATGATGAACTGTAGTAACATCACTGTTTCCCCGAATGTTTATGTCCGCTCCCCGGCGACGGGCGTTGCGGCTAATGTCGCTGAAGATACTGCGTTTATCAGACAAGTTCGCGG
>WQXP01000055.1 GCA_009784765.1 Oscillospiraceae bacterium
AAGACACCAATATCGCAGCCGCGAAGGCTGTTTCCCAAACCGCAATCGACGCGCTAATCAAAGTTACAACCAAGAAAAGAGAGGTATGATGTATGAACGTACAAAACATGACAAGAATGAGACTCGGGGGGATTAACTCCGGAACTGACGTAGAGTCCATGGTTAAAGCTATGGGAATGAACGCACAGATGCGCATTAACAACAATCAGCGCAGGGTTCTGATGTTGCAAGCACAGCAAAACGCCTACCGTGAAGTCATTTCGCGTTTACAGACGTTTCAGCGTTCCTATTTCGACTTCCTTAACCCCGCGACTAATCTGCGTTCCATGACAACTTTCGGGCAGATGAAATCGACAATCTTTACAGGGAATGTCGAGGCTACTCCCGCAGGGGTGAGCGTTTCGACTGCCGCAGGGGCTACTCCTGCGTCTTATGACGTGAAACTCATCACTAACGCGACGCAAACGAAACTCACTGGGAGTCGGTTGGTTGCCAATGACATCGACGGTGCGATTGATTTTCCGGCTGCAGCGAGCGGCGTTTTCGGTGTTACCGTAACTGTCGGTAATCAGCGCGGGAATTTCACTGTTGATATGGGTTCGGGGAACGCAATCGCGCAACTTAATGAGAAGCTTTCGGTGTTCGGCAAGAACAACGCAGGGCAGAATATAGTGCAAATTGACGCCGACGGCAAAATCAGTGCTTCTGATATGCGTGCTGTCGCTGTGTCTAACTTCACTGAGCAGACTTTCGCACAATCTTTCGCGGGATTTGACCCAACTAAGGCTGAATCGGGTGCGAACTCGTTTAATTTGCAAGTCGGCGACCAATTGACGACAATTTCGTTCAACACGCTTTCCGGGAATCATTTTGCGCGGCTGTTTAATGCAAACGGAACTTTAGTCAGCGGGAATGCTGCTGCGATTAACACACACATCAACGGAATTAACAGTGCCGAAAAACTCACCGGTGATGCGCAGTTCACCCGCGAGCAGTTCGACTCTCTTATGACGGAGTTTAACAATTTCGTCAACACACAACACTCGAATAACTTTGTGGCATGGCGGGACGCTAATCAAGAGCGACATACCGACGGAAGTTTCGTAAACACCGACAGAGAAGCGATTTTTCAGGCAGCGTGGGCAGAGTATTCACAAGCACACCCGACGGCGACGCAATCTGCTTTCAGAACGCTCTACACAATCGGTGCTAACGAGTATGCTGCATTCAATGCTCATGCGGGTGTGGCGAACAATTCCGAACTTCGAACTTTGGCGCAGTTCCGCACATCTGTAACTTCTGCGGGAAGCGCGGGTGTAATTGCAAGAGAAATCGAAAAAGGCAACCAGAGGTCTTTTGATAACGCGATTAGCCAAATCGAAGGTCTTAACTGGGCAGACGGCGTTAAACTGAAGGTTGACACCACTACGAAAGAAATAATCGCGACTCGCCCCGGGGATAATGACGGCGACCCGCGTATAGAAGGCGATGTTGCGTTTTCAATCTCCGCCAATGCAACTTCTGTGAGCGACCTCGGCTTTGACAATGTCAACGTGTTTACCCAGAAAACTTTTGCTTCATCAGCAACTTTGAGAACCCTCGGTATTGAAGACGGTGCGTCGATTACTGTCAACGGGCGTAAAATCGACCTCACTGCGAATATGTCCATGCAACAGCTCGCTACAGCAGTCTCGAATGCGGGTGCAGGCGTGAACATGAACTTCTCTGCCCTGTCGAACAGTTTCAACGTCAACAGCGTTGCTTTCGGAACAGGTGCAAACATTGATTTCAGCGGCACGGACTCTGCTATTTTAACCAAGCTTGGGCTTAATGTAGGTGAAATTTCGCGCTTCCAAGGCGACGGCGTTACTTCTAATCCTGCATTCAGCCAGTCTACACCCGGGCTTCGTCAAGGAACGAATCTTGTAATTGAAGTCAACAATCAGCGGATTGAAACGACGGGGAACTCTTTCACTATCGACGGAACGACATTCACTTTCGCGGCTCATGCGGCTGAAGACACAGAGTTTCGCGTAGAAGTCGGGCGTAATCCGGGTGCGGCAGTTGACGCAGTCAAGAGCTTTGTTGACAGCTACAACTCTTTAATCCGCGACATTTCTCTCGGAATGCTCGCAGAACGCCCGAGTACCGGGTATCATTTCCTCACCGATTGGGACATCAGCGAAATGGGAATGACAGAGATGCAGGTTTCTCAATGGAACACCATGGCGGGCAAAGGTCTGCTCTACAATAACCGTACTATTGCCGCAGTTATGCAAGCGATGCGTAATACTTTGACTGCCACTGTCGGTGGATTCGGTATTCACAACATCGTGGGCAACGACGGAACCCCTGCACTCCGACAATCGCAGAACTGGCGCGAAATGGGGCAGCTCGAGTTTAATGAAACTGCCTTCCGCGAAGCTCTTGAGCGCGACCCTGAAAAAATCATGCAACTGTTCGCAGGAGAAAACGGAATCATGACTCGTATGCAGGACGAAATCAATCGTGCGATTAACACCATGGGTCCGGAAAGCACTCACGGAACACTGGTTCGCAGGGCAGGGTTGGCTACCGGGCTTACTGCGAACAATAATGCTCTGCAAGACCGTATTAAAAGCCTCAACAACACGATTACCACTCTGCAAGCGCGCCACGAAAAGCAGCAAGAACGCTTCTGGAGAATGTTCACGAACATGGAACGCCAGTTCGCGTCGCTTAACGCGCAGTCAGACCAAATCAACGGATTCTTCTTAGGGTTATTCGCTTGATTATAAAGGAGCAATATGAACGCATACGCACATTCGACGTATAAAAAGCAATCGGTTAATACCATGACGCCTATTGAAATCATCGTAAAGGTTTATGATGAGTGCGAGCGTCAGCTTCATCGTGCGGTTCAGTTCATCGCCGACAAAAACAACGCCAAAGCACACGACGCTCTCGACCGTGCCGGCGGGCTAATCAACGGGCTTCGTGATGTTTTAGACATGGAGGCGGGCGGCGAAATCAGCACAAATCTTGACGCACTGTATGGATTTTTCTTCAAGCAAATCATCACCGCAGACACGAAAAAAGACGCGGAAATTATCAAGCAGCTCATTCCGCAAATCTGTGAGTTGAAGGACGCTTTCACCCAAATCAGCAAGATGCCGAAAGAAAACGTCGGCGGAAATATCAGACAAGGGGCGGTGGGTTGACATGGAAGAACACGAAAAACTAAGCGAAATCATGAAGGCATTCGAAGAATATGAGGCGATTACTGACAAACTTCTTGCCCTTGATTTATCCGAAGCGGACACCTCACTCGCAGAGTTCGATTTCATCATTGATGATGTTGAAATGCTCCTTCAAGAACGGGAGGACGTGATTGAAAGCGCAGATGCAATCCGCGATTCGCTGACGGAAAACCCCATGAAAGATGAAGAGTTCTGTGAGAAATTCACGGCTTTGCAGGAGCGGATTATAGCGAAGTCTCACGAGTTTAGTGAGATGTTCGCTGCGAAATTCGCGGTGGTTAAGTCGTCCCTCAAAAATCTGCAGAGCGACCGCAGAAAAATTGGGTTCTTAGGCGCGAATGCACTCAGCGACAATGAAGGCACCAGTTTTAATATTTGACTTGGCGATTGAAATGCAAATCCAAGCCCCCCTCATGAGGGGGGCTTGTTTGTTGTACCGAAAAAGTTTGCCCAGATACTTGATTTTCGCGGTTTTATGTGATATAATATTAAAAAGACAAATTAAAATCCTTTAACGCGAAAAAATAAGTAGGAGAAGAAAAACTATGAATGACTACAGAGCTAAAATCGAAAAGGCTTTGCACGCGGGCGATAAGTCCCCTAAAGCCCTCTACAACGCGATTTCCGAAGCGGTAATGGAGAACATAAAGTACAGCGAAAAAGCAGGCAAGAAACGCGCATCATACCTCTCGATGGAGTTCCTGATTGGCAGAATGGTATATGCAAACCTGTTCAATCTCGGGCTGCTTGACGAAACACGGAGGGTTCTGTCCGACAACGGGCTTGACCCGAATATGTTCGAGCAAATTGAAGACTGCGCCTTGGGCAACGGCGGATTAGGCAGGCTTGCCGCGTGTTTTCTTGACTCGGCGGCGACCCATAACATACCCCTTGACGGCTACGGAATCCGCTATCGTTACGGGCTGTTCAAGCAATATTTCGACAAAGGCTTCCAGAACGAAATCCCCGACGACTGGACGACTTTCGGCGACCCGTGGAGCGTTCGCGGCGCAGACGAAGAGCGTGTGAAAATCGACTTCAAGGGGCAATCGGTGTGGGCAGTGCCTTATGATATGCCTGTAATCGGGTTCAGCAAAGACGGGCAGCGTACAATCAATCGTCTGCGATTGTGGCAAGCAGAACCCGCAGACGGCGCGAAATTCGACATGACGGCATTCTCTAAGCAAGACTATGCGGCGGCATTCCGTGCCGCGAATGAGGCGGAGGCTGTTTCCTGTGTGCTTTACCCGAATGACGATACCGACGAGGGTAAACGCTTACGGCTTAAACAGCAGTACTTCTTCACGAGTGCATCTTTGCAGAGCATGATTCGCGACTTCAAGAAAAACGGCGGCGATTTTGCGAACTTCCATGAGTCTTACGCGATTCAGCTTAATGACACTCACCCGGCAGTGGCAGTTCCGGAGTTGATTCGCTTGCTCATTCTCGAGAATTTGACGTTTTCGGAAGCTTTCGAAATCGCGAACAAAACTCTCGCGTATACTAATCATACGCTGTTACCCGAAGCTCTCGAAAAATGGGGAGTAGACTTATTCTGCTCTGTCATTCCTGAGGTTTACCCCTATGTCGTCATGGTTCAGAACGAGCTTCGGCGTTATCTGCATACACAGGAAATCGCCGTGGAAAGGCGCGAAAAGTATCACATAATCGCGGACGGTACTATACACATGGCGCGAATGGCGATTTTCGGGACGCATACTACTAACGGGGTGGCGCAGTTACACACGGATTTGCTTAAAAGCACTGCTCTGCCTGAGTGGGACGAGCTTTACTCCGACAAGTTCGTGAACAAAACCAACGGGATTACTCAACGCAGATGGCTTGGGTTGTGCAACCCCGAATTGTCGCAGTTCATCACAGAGCGGATTGGCGACGGCTGGCTTACTAACCTCAGCGAACTCAAGCGGCTTGAGAGCTTTGCCAATGACGGCGGCGCGTTAGCGCGCTTGAACGAAATCAAACGCGCTAAAAAAGAACAGCTGTTCTGGCACGCAAAGTTCCACGAATACGGGGCGGAGCTGAACATCGACAGCATTTTCGATATTCAGGTGAAACGCTTGCACGAGTATAAGCGGCAGTTCCTCAATGCCCTTGCTGTGATTGACCTTTACTTCGGGCTTAAAGACGGCGATATTTCGAAAAACGATTTCACACCGATGACGTTTTTATTCGGCGCGAAAGCCGCGCCGGGATATGTCCGCGCTAAGGGCATAATCAAGTTTATTAACGAGATTGGCAAAAAAATCAATGCCGACCCCGACACCAATGATAAGCTGAGGCTGCTTTTCGTGCAGAATTACAACGTATCTTACGCCGAAAAGCTCATTCCTGCTTGTGATATATCGGAGCAGATTTCAACTGCGGGAACTGAAGCGTCGGGTACGGGGAACATGAAGTTCATGCTTAACGGGGCAGTAACTCTCGGGACTTATGACGGCGCGAACGTCGAAATAGTCCGTGAAGCGGGAGAGCATAACAACTTCATTTTCGGTGCAAGAGTCGCGGATATTGAACGCGCCGCGCCGACTTACAAGCCCCGTGAGTTGTATGAAAGCAATCCGCGAATCAAGCGCGTGCTTGACACGCTCATTGACGGAACTTTCCGGGACGAGAGCGGCTTTTTCTTCAAAGAGCTGCATTCGGCGATTATCGGGCCGGCTTCTTACGGGAATGACGACCACTATTATCTGCTTCTTGACTTTGAGGATTATGTGGAAACGAAACTCCGTGCAAACGCCGCTTACGCCGACCGTAACCACTGGGCGAAAATGTGCCTTTACAACATCGCGAATGCCGGGTTCTTCTCGAGCGACCGCACAATCAAGGAATACGCAAAGGAAATCTGGCGTGTTTAACGTAAGACAGTAGGGCGCGGTGTCCTCACCGCGCCGCTGACGTATATGGAGGAAACAATCTACAATGAACGCAACGGAGTTCCTCGCGGAATTAAAAAAGCTGAATATTACGGGGCGGGATTTTCTCGCGCTTGTAGGACATACAGACATGAGCAACGAGACCTACAGCGAAATAAAGGAAAATCCCGCTATGACTTATGAGCGGTTGGTGGAACTGTTAGACTCCTCACCGATTAGTGAGAGCGATTATCTGCGCCTGCTTAACACGGCGCGTTCGCGCAGCCAAACCCGCGCGATTAAGGAGAATCGCCAAAAACGCGACGAACTTGAGCGGCAACTCGGTGATATATTGGCACAAGGGCTTCCTCCAAAACCTTTTGAGCCACCGCCTGAACCTGAACCGCTTCAGCCTGAGTTGTTTCCCACGGAGGAAATAAAAATTGTTTCAGACAGAGATTTTAGCGAATATGAAAGTGCAGAGAGCGACTCTGACAGTATATGGACGATTACGGACGACAATTGTGAGCAGCAGCGGGCAAAACTCGCGGATTTCAGCGAGTTCGGCGGCTTAGATGACTTCGACGACAACGCCCCGCGCGAAAATCGCACACGGCTTCTTGTAAGCATTGCCCTCGGGCTGATTGTCGCATTCACGAGCTTTTTTATGCGCTATATCACCACAGGCGCATGGGGAGTTCATGACTTTGTCTACCTTCCGCCCCAAAGCTATGAAGAGCTGTTCGAGCTTCGGCAATCTCAACGGGTTCAACCCGCGATGAGTTTGCAATCCCAATCCCTTCCGCAATATCGCACAGATGAGGGCTTGTCTGCTGTGAGTACTCCTCTTGTTCATGTTACGTCTAACGAGGGATACTTGTTCAAAGTTCGCGGAAACGCGATTAGCGCGGTGGGCATAAGCGCAGGGATTATGAGCCACGCCCCCGCTTTCGAACCCGATGACGACGCAGGTGTTATTGAGGGTATATTCGTTCACGGAGGGCGGCTTTTCGCCGTGTATAACGACATTCGCCGCTATACTGTGTATTATGAAGAGGAAGGTGCAAGGGAAAAGCTGAGCCTTGCCTTCAGCCAAGTACAGACAATCGTGTATGAGTTTGACGCCTTCGTTTTTACGGGAGTCCCCTTAGCGATTCACAAGTTTGACGGCTTTTTACGTGAAATAGTTTTATACAGCGATACGAGTTTCGCGATAATCGCGGATTACAGCCC
>WQXP01000056.1 GCA_009784765.1 Oscillospiraceae bacterium
AATTCACCCTGTGCGAATGAACGGCATGATGCTGGGGATTCCCCAAACGATGAGCTATTTCGAGCGAATGCAGGCGCGGATTACGTCCTTTGTTACGGCTAACTCCCGCATTTCGGCAGAGCGGTTTATGGCATTCATGATGGAAAAAGACGAGTTAGTCATGGACGTGGGTTCGGTGGTGGACGGTACTACGGCAGTGGCGGAGGGGCTTATTGACCAACTCGGCGGGCTGTCTGAGGCAATTAAATGCTTATATGATTTGATTGAGGACGAAAAAGAGAAGCAAAAAGCAGAGCGTGAGTCAAAGGAGGAACAAGCAGATGATTCTTCACACGACAGTGAGCAGACATGACGTGTTTCCTGCACGGCATAACCTTGCGTCCCCCCCGAATGCTGCTGCCGGTAACGCACACAGGCTGATTACCGACCCAAAGCAGATTATTTCACAATTGCGGCAACCCCGCGCGAACAGCGATTTACTCATAGAAAAAGGGCGGCTATTATGACCGCCCTTTTGGCTATATATAGTAGTTGTCGAATATACTGTCGTTATGCAATATGCGATTTCGTAAAATATTGCAAATTTTTTTCGAAAATGCTTGACATCTGTTTGAAAAAGTTTTGAAACGTCGTTGTTTCATAGATAGATACCTCTTTTCGTTTTATTTCCCCGAGGATTTCTACTGCAGTGTATATAGTATACCACACTATTTACCCCCTGTCAATGCTTTTTCGGAAAGTTTTTGAAATTCAGCGATTTGCACAAAGAACTGCCTCGCGGGGGGGCTTTGTGCAAGATTTCGCAAATAACCGCTGTGAGCGGTTTTTGGGGTGCGTATCATCTTAATCTGTTTTCGCGGATTTGCACTTCGGTGTAGTAATAGTCTAAAATCTCGTTAAAAGAATGCCCGCGCCGCGCCAGAACATCTGCGCCGTATTGACTTAGCCCGACACCGTGCCCATGTCCGCGAGTCTCGAAGATGAAAACTTGTGCGCCGCTCATATCGCGCTGAGTTATGTCGAAAGCAACAGAGCGCAGCCCGAGTGCGCGCCACAAATCGCCGCCCGAAAGGCGGTTGTTGCCGACATTGGAGGAAATGACATATCCAAATTCGCTCAGGACGGGGGAAGCGAACCAGTCGGCGTAGTCGGGCGGCATGGAGGCAGTGCGGTTAAAGGCGAACATAGCTAATCGAATGGTTTCGGAGGAGATTTCGTTGACGGCGATAAATTCGGGGTGTTCCCTGTCCCAAGAGCTGTCAACGCTCTGCAGATAAGGCAGGTCGATTCCCCAAACAGGGAACGCCGTGTTCGTGACCCCCGCAGAAAGGCTGTGATAGACTGAGTAAATCGGGACAGAAGGCGCGGCGTTATGAACGATTGCCCGCGTTGAGGCAATGCGGGCGGCGGCACGAAATCGCTCAAGGGCGTTGTGATAATCTGCATCGGCGGCGAATTTGGCACGGGCTTTTTCTTCGCGCAAGAAAGGCTGGCAAGTCGCGGGGTTGTCAGAGATGTTGTTGCCGTCGTGGAGCAACCGCAGAACATAAGTGTGGGCGACGATTGCTTGGGCGGTGAGAGCCTGCTCATGATAGGAGGGCGAGATTTGCGCGAATAAACAGCCGACGAGATAGTCTTGCACAGAGAGGGTGAGAACTTCCCCCGTGTCTGTCATCAGCACGGAGATTTGCTCAGCGAACTGCACGCTTACCGTGTCGGGCGGGTTCGGCGGGTTCGGCGGAGGCAGGCTTGCAGCGGGGACAGCAGGGAGCAGCAGCGGCAGTAATTCGCCGCCGCTTCTTGCGGCGAAAAGCGCGTTCGTGCCGAGCAACAGCAGCAAAAACACCGCGATAATAATAATATATGCTTTCATTGAAAATTCCCCCTTGACTTTTCGAAAAATTAGTGTTATACTTGTATACGTATATGCGCTACTATATTCTATGAAAGAAAGCAGACAAGTTATGACAAATCAAAATAAGCTTCCGGCAGATTTAAGCCAATCGCGCAAATTTCCTTGGGCAGGGATTTTTTTTCCTGCGGCACTAATCCTTCTGACAGTTATTCGCTACTATCAATTCGCAAATGTAATCACCCCGCAAAACGGATTTTTTGTCAATGACGGCGGGCTTTGGAATCACGCATTCTATATTGCTTTTGCAGTAGCGTCTGCGGGTTTTCTTGCCCTTGCAATACTCGACAAACGCGCAGGCCGCGGAGTGCTGTCGAGCTGGCGCAAGCAGCCTAAGCCTCCTAAAGGCGTGAAAAAGAGCGACGCACCGGAAATCGCTCTCCCGAAAACGAGCTTTGAGTTCTCGTTACCGGTTGCACTTATAGGCGCGCTTCCACTCATGTATTGCGGAGGGGCTGTTATTCTTGAGGTGTTTTACAGAAATGCCGCGAACGGTGTGGAACGCAGCATGATTCCCTTCGTTTTGCTTGCTCTTGCGGGGCTTGGATACACTTTCGCGGCATATTCGTTTATCGCGCATCGAAAACTCGCCCCTGTAGTGGCGATTGCATTTCTGTTCATTGCCGCCCATAACGCGAGCGAAGCGGCCCTCGAGTTCATGACGCGCAGTTATATCGCCAATGTCTCCACACGATTAGTCGTTATATCGGTGTTTCTCCTGTTCGCGACGTTTTTGCTGAGTGCAGGGCGGGTAATCGTAAAAAGCGAAACTCAGTATACTTTATACACGACGACTCTCAGCGGTTACTTAGCCGCGAGCCTCATATTGTCTGAATTTGCGGCACGGCTGTGGTACTTCTTTGCCGCAGAAGAGAGCCTCCGAAATACACTGACGGAGTATGCACCCCTCAACGGGTTCGAACTGCCCGATGCGTTCTTTGTCGCCCAAGGGTTATTTGCCCTGTGGCTGATGTACGTACTCAGCACGAAAGGCAGAATTAGTGAGGAAGATGATGACACACAAGACAAACTCGAGCAACTGCTCTTGCAGGCGCAGGAAGAGGCCGACGCTGAAAGTGCCCCCCGCAACTATTTTGACACAGAGGCTTTTGTTCCCGATTCTGTTGACGGCGGCACTGCTGATTAACTTAATCAGCTTAACCGGATGCGAGCTTAATATCCCAATAACCGACTTGCTCTCTCCACCTATGCTGACCCGGGAACAAGGCGCGATTTTCACAGCACTTACTGCCGCGCAGGGAAGCGCGATTACGCTAAAATTTCCGAAAAGCGGAGAGTTTCTTTCGGCGTTTGTTTTTCTGCCCCAAAGCGTATCCAACAACGGGGTTGCAGTAGAACGAGTCATGGTTTTTTATGAACGCGAAGGGCTTGCTTCTGAACCTGCAATCTGGCTGACTTTTCTCGAAAAACACGGCAGTGAAAACTGGCGCGTAACTCACGACCGTTCTTTTTTCGCGACAGCAGTAGAGCAAATCAGCTTTATTGCCTTAGGCGAGCGTGGGGGTGAAAATATAATCATAACCACTTCTGTTGCAGGGCAAGCAGATAAAACCCTCCATGTAATCGCTTTTTGTGAGGATTCGAACGCTGTCGGCGGACAGACGCCGCAACAGGTTTATCAGCGGGAGTTTTGCGTGTATTACGAAGCGGGCGATTTCAAGGGTGAAGGCGCGAATATGCTCATGAGCATAAACTCGGGCGGAGGCGAACACAACGATGGTGTTACCGCCGAGTTTGTTACGTGGCAAGGCGACGAATTTGTCGTGCGATATTCAATACCCACGGATTCGGCTGCCGGCGTATTTGTGCAGACAATCACGGCGTTTGTACCCGTTGAACCTTCCGTGAATTATGCAGATGACACCACAGAAGACGGTGAACCGTTTACGGAGCGATTGCCCGAAAAATCCCCTGTTCTGTTAATCGAATACGCCCGGGCAAACGGCTATTTTTATACTGACATAATAGTCTGGTGTGAAAAAGACAGCCGCCCTCCGCGAAATATTACTTTGCGGGGCAGCAACTTGGAAAAGCGCCCCAATCGCTACACCGCATATGCCTATTCACGTGTTCTTGACGGAAGCGGAGTAATGCGTGTTGCAAGGAACACCCCTGCGAACGGGTATCGCGACGATGTTCCTGTTTCTGAGCGTGTCCGAATCGCGATTTGGCACGACATTGTTCTTAGCGAAAGCGGCGACCGACTCGCTCCGCTTTATCACAGTTTCCTCGGCTTAAACAATGACTATGTTTTCTTTTTTTCGACAACTTTGCCTAATTTAACGCAGGAAACAACTACAGTTACCGTAAACCTTGAGCCTTGTTCTTGTTTGGTCAGCGATGTTACGGTTTGGCAGTATGATTCGGAGGTGTTCACCAACGTCTATGATGTTACGACACCTCTTGTGCGGATTCTTTCGACAGCATCCGGGGAATCACCTTGCGCGAACTGCCGCGATGAATTTCCTGAGCGAATCATCCGCTTCGATTCGAAAACAAATGACGAGTTCGATTACTATGTGCAGATTTTCGGGGCTTCAATCAAGTTTCGAGAGTTGCGAGAAGTGCTTCGAGTTTTTTAGGGAGGGAAAGCGAAATCCATGAAAAAAATACTCATATGCGAAGATGAAGGTACGATTCGCGATTTTGTTATAATCCACCTCAAGCGAGCCGGGTATGAAGTTACTGCGACAAAAAACGGAGCGGAAGCAATTAAAGCTTTCGAGAAAGCAGATAACGCCAAAGTTCCTTTCGATGTTGCTGTGCTTGATATTATGATGCCCGGCCCGCCTGATGAGCAGGGGGACAAAGTTTGCAAGCTTTTTCGCGAAAAGAATCAAACGATGGGCATAATCATGCTGTCGGCGAAAGCGCAGGAGATGGACAAGGTCGGGTGCCTTATGAACGGCGCGGACGATTATATTACGAAGCCTTTCTCACCGTCAGAACTTGTCGCGAGGCTTGATGCGGTTTATCGCCGCGTAGAGGCTCTCAAAACTGCTAACAAAGCTGCAGGAATCGCGGAGGCTAAGGCTAATGAGCCGTTAAAGGACGCAGTGTCGGGGGTGTTCAAGGTTAATGCCAAGAGCAGGACTGTTACTAAAAACGGCGAACTTCTCGAGCTTACACAGGTAGAGTATCAAATTCTTGACTTTTTTATACGCAACGAAGAAGCCGCACTCGAGCGTAAGAGTATTCTTGCGCAGATTTGGGGCGATTCGTATTACGGGGACGAGAAAATCGTCGATGTTAATATCCGTCGGCTTCGCATGAAAATCGAGGAAGACCCCTCTAAACCCGAATTTCTGCAGACCGTGTGGGGATATGGGTATAAGTGGAGCGGGGGGGAGAAGACGGAGCAAGGAAATAAGGCTTTACCCGATGACGCGCAGGCCGCCGAAGGTCGGCCGGAGTCATGAATTTAAGAGGGAGCATTGCTACTCGATGGTTTGTGAACAGCTTTGCAGTTGTCGCCGCGATTTTGGTGGTTATGACAATCGCTGTGTTTTTCATGCTTCGCTGGTATTATTATGGAGCAGTTTCGCAGATATTGCAATCGGAAGCGAACATGATTGCGCGTGTTTTGTCTAATCATCATGACGAGTATGGGGTAATTGACTCTAACATTATCCGCACGACTGTCGAGAACTTCGAGAACAAAAATCTCATGGAACTCATGGCTCTCGGAGCGGGTGGCGAAGTTTTGCTGACCTCAAGCGGGTTTTCTCCTGAATCTGCAGGGGGAATTGTGGCAGGTTCTCGCGAAAGCTATATGGAAGTTATTGCCCCTCTGCCGACTGTTCCTGAAAGCCGCTACAGCGCGATTAGGCTTGTAACGTCCATGACTGCCGTGGATAATCAAGTTTACACTTTTACGCTGTATACAGGGATTTTCAGCTTAGCGACGCTGTTGGTTCTTTTATCATTAGGGTTGTATTTTATACGCTCGATTGTGTCGCCCCTTCGGCAAATCGGCGACACGGCTAAGCGGCTTGCAGACGGGGATTTCTCTGTGCGAATGGCGCAGACAAAAAACGCCGACGAAATAGGGGAGTTGTGCAGTGTTTTCAACGATATGGCAGACGAACTCGAAACGTCGGAGCTGCTCAAGCATGATTTCATTTCGTCTGTATCTCATGAACTGCGAACGCCTCTTACTGCGATTAAGGGTTGGTCGGAGACTGTTCTTGAACTGCGGGACGATGAGGCTTTAGTTGAAAAAGGCATGAACATTATTTCGGCGGAGGCAGACCGCCTTACGGAAATGGTGGAGGAGCTTCTTGATTTCTCGCGGATTCAGAGCGGGCAACTCTCATTGCAAATGGCGGAGTTTAATATCACAGCAGAGCTGACCTCTGCTGTTACAATCTACACCGAGCGGGCTGTACGGGAGGGGATTACACTGACGCTGCGTAACGAGGACGAGTTTGCGCCGGTGTTCGGGGACAAAAACCGACTGCGGCAGGTTTTTTTGAACATCATCGACAATGCGATTAAGTATTCGGGGGATTCAGGCGACGACAAGGAGAAAGTTGTCCGCATTTCGAGCAAAATCGGAAGCGCACTCGACGGAAGCCCAACCGCTGTTATAGCAGTGAGTGATGCGGGGTGCGGAATCGCAAAAGCAGAACTCGCCAAAGTTAAGCTGAAGTTTTATAAAGCCAATAACACGCGGCGGGGTTCGGGAATCGGGCTTGCAGTCGCAGATGAAATCGTGTCTCTTCATTCGGGGCGCCTTGATATAAAAAGCGAACTCGGCGTAGGCACGACAGTGAAAATCACACTGCCGCTTATTAAGGGGGATTTGGCTGAAGACAATTATACACAGGAGGTTGCAGCATGAACAAACTTTCCTACGGCGATAATCTTGATATAATGTGACGGGAAGTTTTTACCTACACTGCGACCCGACTGCAAGCCATTACCTCAAAATCGTGCTTGACGCTGTTTTCAAGGGGAATTTTCTGAATGAGGTTATATGGGCTTATTCAAGCGGAGGAGTGTCAAAAAAACATTTTGCAAAAAAGCATGATGTTGTTTTTATTTATATCAAAGACAAAAAGAAATATGTCTTCAACACGCAATACCGCCCTTATTCTGAAGGGACATAGCAAAGAGGATTGACTAATTATAAGAAAGAATTAAATGAGAATTACGAACTTCGCAAGGAAGGGGCAGTAATGAATGACTGGTGGTCAGACATAACCCCGCTGTTAAGCCCTACATCTAAAGAACGCCTCGGTTATCCCACCCAAAAACCCGAAGCATTGCTTGAGCGAATCATAAAAGCCTCCAGTAATGAGGGCGACACAGTTCTTGACGCATTCTGCGGTTGCGGAACAACAGTGGCAGTGGCGCAACGCCTCGGGCGCAAGT
>WQXP01000057.1 GCA_009784765.1 Oscillospiraceae bacterium
CGGCAAGAACCGTCAGCGAAAGCGGCGACCCGACAATCAACGACGCGCTGGCGATTCTGCGCGGAATAATCGGGTTGGAGTGATTTGAACAACCTCGTGAATCTACACAAACTTCCCCCGCCGTTCATGACGGCGGGGGGATTATATCAGCAATCATCAGCTTTTCGAGCCGCCGAAGCCGCCCTTAAAAGCAGACAGGATATTGCTCTTGAAGCTGTAGGTAAGGCTTTCCCGCTCACGTTCGCGCTTGAGTGCAAGTTCGAGCATTTCGTCTAACAGCTCAGGGTAGCTGATTTTAAGCGGTTCCCACAGGTAGAAGCTCAAACTTCCGGGGATTGTGTTGATTTCGTTAAAGAACAGCTCTCCCGATTTGGTGTCAAGAAGAAAATCAATCCGCGCAACCCCTGAGCAACCGAGAGCCTTAAACGCACGTACAGCCATCGTGCGGACTTGTTCGCGCGTTTCGGGTGGGATTTCTGCGGGGATTTTGCGCTTGAGGGAAGCCATTCCCGCGGATTTAGCTGAACCCCCTGCTTTATTGTTTAACTTGCAACCGGAGTCACTCCGGTATTTGTCGTTAAAGTCAAGAATGTCGCCGGCGTTTACAGGCTCTTCGCATTCGCTTGCACGCGCGTCGTCCTTGCCGCCGATTACCGCGCAGTTGATTTCTTTGAGGTTAGCGACGGCACGCTCAACGATGATTTTGTCCGCGAACATCAGCGCGTGGTCGATTGCTTGGGTGAGTTCAGCCGCGCTTTTGGCAATACGAATCCCGATGCTTGAGCCGAGATTCACAGGTTTGACAATCACAGGGAGTTCTGCCCCAATTTTGTCCGCGATTTGTGCAAGAACCGCGTCTTTATTCGTAATGTACTGCTTAGCCGTGAAAGCAACACAATCTAAAACACAAATGTCAGCGAATTGGCGCAAAACTGCTTTCTGTACTGCTTTGTCCATTCCGACTGCACTGCTGAGAACATCACAGCCGGTATGCGGGATTCCGTGCATTTGCAGATAGCCTTGTAACGCCCCGTCTTCGACGTTTGTTCCGTGAACGCACAACAAAGCCGCGTCAATCGTCGCGAGAGGCTTTTTCATGCCGTTTCGGAAAGACCCTGTTTTGGTATTGATATAAGTCTCGTGAATCCCTGCTGCTTTTCCATTTCTGAAAAACAAAACGCGGCGGCACTTTTTGATAAGAGCAGGCAAATCCGCATAGTTCTCAATTTGCTCGAGTGCTTTTCCGGTATAGAATTCGTTGTCTTTGCTGATATACACAGGGATTGCGTAGTACTTAGTGCGGTCAAGGGCGGCGAAGGCTTGAAGCCCCGTAATAACCGAAACTTCATGCTCGGTGCTTTTGCCGCCGAATAATACTGCTATTGTCTTCATGTGATATTCTCCTAATAATTGTCCGGTAAATCGTTTTCGATTAAAACGACTTTTTTGCTCTCGCCGCAGTCAAGCTCTTTCGCGAATGCCATGCCCTCATCGAAAGAATCAAACACCTTGATTTTGCTCTTATCCAATCCCGCTTCGAGAAGCCCCGCCGCTATAGGAGCGGCTTGCTTTTTGCCGATTAGCACGACACAATCGCAGACTGCTGCCGCTTGTTTGCCAAACTCACAGTTGAGTTCTGCCTCTTGCTCTCCGAGAGCAACCATGCCCGGGGTAATCAGGATTTTCGTGCCGCTCATAAGCGCGAGGGTGTCAAGAGCCGCTTTCGCGCCTGCCGGGTTAGAGTTAAATGAGTCGTCGATTATAGTCAGTCCGCCGCCGTCTATGATTTGCATTCTGTGAGGAACACACTCCAGCCGCTTGACAGGCAGAACAAGCTCCTGCAGGGGAATGCCGAGTGTATGCGCGACTGCGATTGCACCGACGATGTTCTGGACGTTATGCTCCCCGATGAGCGTGGTTGTGAACTCTTGCTTTTCGCCGCTGATTTTCTTCGAGGGTGTATGCAGAGTAAACGTCGTCCCGTTTTCAGACACGCTGATGTCACTTGCGCGATAATCGCCGTCCTCAGACGAAACACCGTATTTGACTACGCTCTCAGGCTTCGATTTTTGAAGCTTAGACGCACGCTTGCGAATAATGTCGTTATCGAAATTCAAAAAGATGCTTCCAGTGCTAATCCCGTCGGTAATGCTGAACTTTTCTTCGGTGATTCGCTCTTGGGTTTTCATAGTTTCTAAGTGCTGAGCCCCGATTGACGTAATCACAGCGTGCTTGGGCTTTGCGATTTCGCAAAGCTCGGCTATGTCGCCCTTCCACATCATTCCCATTTCACAGACAAAGACTTCATGAGCGGGCTGAAGCTCTCCCCGAATGGTTTTGACTACACCCATCGTGGTATTGAAACTTTCGGGGGTCATCAGCGTGTTGAACTTCGCCGACAGAAGCTTGTGGAGGTAATACTTAGTGGAAGTTTTGCCGTAGCTCCCGGTAACTCCGATTGTGATTAGGTTGGGCATAGAGTCAATCTTGCGCTTAGCATCGCGAATGTAACGCATTCCGTTAAGCTTCTCAACAGGAATGTTGATGAAATTCGCGATTATCGGGTACAGCGGCGCAAGCAGAACTAACACGAGCATTACGCGATAGTCCGTGAGGACATAAATCCCGTAGAGCAACCCTACGTGCATAACAAAAGCCGTGATACACAGGCGAATAACGCGGTGAGTGAACACCAACGGCTTCTTCGCTTTTTTGCCCTTGCTCCCGACTGCCCCGAAATACGCTTTGCCGAGATTTCGCAAAAGCCAGCCGCCGTGCATGGCGGGTTTGTAGAAGTTCAACTGAAACATATGCAGTGAGTCTTCAAAGACGAACAGGCACATCATCGTTGTCAGCAGGGTTATTATGATTTCGTAAAGGCTCATTTTAATTTCCTCCAAGGTATGAATTAAGAATCTTCTTGAACAGCGCAGGTTGCTCCAAGAACGCATAATGCCCTGCCCCCTCGATTACCGCAAGCCCCGCCCCCGGCATAAGGCATTCCATGAGATAACCGTCAGAGAGTGGCGTGGAGTCGTCGTTTCCACCCCAAATCAGCAGCGTGTCGTTCTTGACTTCCATGAAAAGTTCGGTTAAATCTAAATTCACGATTTTGACCAAGCACTGCCGCATCATGGGCGTCGCACTGCGATAGTCCGCTGAGCCGTATTTCTGCCGCATTGCCTCGAGCTTTTCCGGGGAGGGACGCAACAGAACTCTGCTGATTTTGAAAAGCCGCGTCCTGAGCTTTTGCCGCAGAGTCTGCTTAGGGCGAATCCCTGCCGCCCCCGTGAAGATGACTTTGCGGGGGGACATATTGTAGCCGATTTCCCCCGACAGCAAAACAGTCGCTATACGGCAACCAAGGCTGTGGCAGAAAAGAACATCAGGGATTATTCCTTCGCGGTCGCAAAGGTCGGCGACATACTCGGCGTACTCATACACGCCCCAAGGCTCAGGGGGTTCGGGGGTTGCGCCGAAGCCGGGGAGTTCAGGGAGGACTACATTGTAGCGGGGTTCTAAGAACGCGACAAGGTCGCTGTAGACCGATTTGTCACAGCCCCAGCCGTGCAAAATTAAGAGTGTAGGTTTATTCATAACTTTCATTATACTATAATATTCGAAAAAAATCAAGATATTATTGACATTTCGCAAAAAATCTGTTATACTAAGTTTTGAAGCGTTCGCAAAAGGCGAATGCGCCCTTGAAAAAGAAAGAGAGAAAAATTATGAAAACTTGTACCAATTGCGGCAAAGAGTCTTACAGAGTCGAATCTAAGTTCTGTTTAGGATGCGGCGCGAATATCGCCGACACCCCTGTAAACGCGCCACACATCAACATCTGCACTAATGGCGAGTGCGACTATCACAAAACCAAGTTCATCTACCCCGACGATGCGCGTTTTTGCGACATCTGCGGAACAAGCACCGTTTACGCGGGCTGAAATTTTAAGGAGAGCATTACAATGGCAAGAAAGAAAAGTAACAATAACAAACCTTACTCGAAAGCAAAATCTGCCTCTGCCGCTGTTACAAACAGCGGACAGGAGCAGCCCCAAAGCAAAGGCGGTTCCAAGCTGTTCATCGGGATTATCGCGGGGGTTTTAGGGCTTGCTCTCGGCGGAACGCTGATGTATATGACGGTTCTGCGCGATTTTACTAAACAACCCGAAGATGACCCCTCTGAAGACATTCCGTCAGAAGAGCTCCCCGACACAGAAACAAACGAGTTTCTGCGTCAGTTCCCACGCGGGATTCCCGCAGAGTATGACGACCTTTCACAGAACGAGCCTTATTCGCCGAGTAACGGGCTTGACGAAAAGGGGCATTGGGCGGGCATTCGCGCACTTGATTATGTTGACTTGTCGAAAACCCCTTTCACAGGGGTTGAATTCCCATACTTTGTTCACCACATCAACGACCTTGTTTTAGTAGAGCAGATGGAGTATCTCTTGAATTCCTTCCCTGAACAGCCGAAGCAAATCTTAGACCGCCCGGTGGCGGACGGCGACAGGATTAACATTGACTATGTCGGCACACTCGCAGGGGAAGACGAGCCTTTCGAGGGCGGAAGCACTACCCCCGGGGGAATGGGGGACGTTGTGATTGTAGGCGAAACGCCTTTCATCGACGACTTTCTCGAGCAGTTAATCGGGCATATGCCTAAAGACACAGTCGAAGTTCGTGTAACATTCCCGAAAGACTACAGCGAAATAATCGGAGACCCCGGCGCGGAGCATCTTGACGGAAAAGAAGCGGTGTTTGTTACAACAATCAACTTCATTCTTGAACCTGAAGATGTTGATGTATACGTCAAGCGCAACTTTTATGAAGAATTCGGCTGGGAAAACCATGATGACTACAAAGAGGGGCTGCGCCATTTCATGCAAATGGACAGTTTCGACGAGTTTTTCGCCGAGTATTTTCTCGGAAGTGCGAGCGACCCTCTGTTCGAGGGGGCGGTTGTAGAAATCCCCGAACAGCTCCGGCAAATCGCAGTGGAGAACACCATCAGAATGCTTCAATCTCAAGCAGAGCATGACGCCTTTGACGACTTCACCACCTATTTACAAGAACGCAGACAGGGTATGCCGCTGAACATTCGCGAAATAGTTCGCGGATTTTTACCGGAACTCGAACTGATGTTGCAAGCGCAATTGATTTGGCAAGCAATCGCCGAAACACTCGAGCTTGAGGTAACTTACGACGATGTGAAGGACTATCTGAATACCTACAGGCGTAACGTGGATATGGAAAAAGTCATTGAAGAGGGCGGGTTGGCTTTCCGCAAACAAGAAACGCTGGGGCATTTAGTGCGTCAGCATATCATAGACAACGGCGTCATGCTCCCGCCGCCGCCGATGTGACAGTAGGGGCGACCGGGACGGTCGCCCGTCCGTAGGGCGCGGTGTCCTCACCGCGCCGATTACGCCGTATAATGTGAGGTATTGCATGAAATTAACACGGTCACAAAAACGTGAGGGTGCATTCTTATTGATGTATCAGTCGTCGCTGAACGATGATACCCTTGACGAAATCATAGAAGCAAACATCGCAGAGTTCGAAATGCTCGACGATGCAGACGTTGTCGCGCTTGCCCGGGCGGTTCTTGAGAACAGCGGTAACGCCGACGAAGTGATTAACCGCTATTCGCCGACGCGCCGCGTCGAGAGGATTGCAAAAATCCCACTCGCGATTATGCGATTAGCTTTGTATGAGATGGACTGCCTGAGCGAAGAGGAACTCCCCGCGAAAGTCGCCATCAATGAGGCGATAGAACTAAGCAAGAAATACTCCGGGGAAGGGGACTACAAGTTCATCAGCGGAGTGTTAGGCAGCCATTACAGGAGCGAACATGAGCAATGAGCATTCACTTACAGTATCCGAACTGAACGAAAAGTTCGCAGAGCGAATCAAAAGCGACGGTTCTTTCGCGAACATCAGCATTAAAGGCGAGATTTCGAACTTCACCAATCATTACAAGACGGGGCATCTTTACTTCACACTTAAAGACGAGAAGTCTTCCGTCGGGGCAGTCATGTTCAAGTGGAGTGCGAAAAGCTTGCGGTTTGTTCCTGAAGACGGCATGAAAGTCGTCGCGGTGGGGGACGCGGCGATTTATGAGCCGCGCGGGCATTGCCAACTTAAAATCACGCAGATGAACCCCGAAGGCATGGGAGAGCTGTATCTGCGGTTTCTTGAACTCCGCGACAAACTCGAGCTTGAGGGGCTTTTCGCACAGAAACGCCCGCTCCCGAAAGCACCCGAAACAATCGCGGTGATAACCGCCGAAACAGGGGCGGCATTGCAAGACGTGTTGAATATCCTTTCGCGGCGAAATCCGCTAATCAAAGTTGTGCTTATTCCTGCTTTGGTGCAGGGCGTGAACGCGCCGCAGTCGCTGATTGGCGCAGTCAAAACAGCCCAGACGACGGGGGCAGATTTGCTCATAATCGGGCGAGGCGGCGGTTCTCTCGAAGACTTGTGGGGGTTCAACGACGAAGCCTTGGCGCGGGAGCTTTTTGCGAGCAAAATCCCGACTATATCAGCAGTAGGGCATGAGGTTGACTTTACAATCGCAGACTTTGTTGCAGACTTACGCGCCCCTACGCCGTCAGCGGCGGCGGAGTTAGCAGTCAGCGATATTGGCGAAGTGTACGGGGCGTTATCGGCACTGCAATCGGAGTTGAGGCACAAGGCGAATCGCGCAGTTTCGCTAAGCGGCGAGAGGATTGATGCACTGGGGCGGGAGCTGTACGCGAAATCGCCCAAAGCGAAGTTAGAGACTTATGGTGAGCGGCTCGGGGTTTTCGAGAAGCAAATCGGCGGGGCTATGCACGGGCAAATCGAAGGCAAGCGGCAATCATTGGTCGCGCAGATGAAAGCCATTGACGCGCTGAGTCCGCTGAAAGTCCTCACTCGGGGGTATTCGATTGTGTCGGACGCGGCGGGCAAATCGGTGATTGACGCGGCGGGGCTGAAAGTCGGCGACAGTGTGTCGGTGAGGTTGCATAAAGGCAAAGTCAAAGCAAAGGTGGAGGAAATACATGACTAACAGGCTTAATTTCGAGCAGTCTTTAGCGCGGTTGTCGGAAATTTCAGC
>WQXP01000058.1 GCA_009784765.1 Oscillospiraceae bacterium
ATGAGGAGCAAAAGCGCAAGGAGTTCGAGTGAGAAGCCAAGCCCCAATCCCTGCCACCCGTAGATTAGCACAACAATCCCCGCCGCGAGTTGTCCTAATCCCTTGAGGTCGAACACCTCGGACATATAGTAAAAGAACGTGTTAATCGGGCGAATGCAGTATTTGATGAAATCCCCGGAGCGGACGTTGTGTGCCAAGCTCCAATTGTTGTCTAAAAGGCACTGAGTCGGCGTGAATGCAATCAGCGAAAAGCCGTAGAAGAACATCATTTCATAGTAGCTCCAGCCGTCCACACTCGGGAAGTTTTGGAATATGAGCCAAAACGTAATAAACCCCGATATGTGGTGGAAAATTTGTGCGAAATTCGAGATGATGAAATCTGCACGATAGTGCATTTTTGTTTTAATGTCTTGCGCTATGATTTTGAAATAGATTTGTATATGCCAAATCAAGCCGCGTTTAGTAGCCATGTTATCCTCCATTCACTGTAATAATCTTGACCGACTTTCTCCAAAACAGCCCACTTGCGATATACAAGAACGCTACCCAAAATAGCTGAACGCCGAGCATGGTCAAAAGCTCGCGCAGAGTCGCCGCTCTGCCGAGCAGGATTTGCAGAGGAATGTTGTAGATTGCCTGAAAGGGCAAAAACTCCGCGATTGTTCGCAGCCAATCGGGGAAGAACGCAAGGGGAATCACCGCCCCGGACATAAGCAAAATCAGCACTTCTTTCGCCATATCCACCCCCCAGGTAGACTCGGTGTAGAGGCAGACTGTGCCTACGAAAAAGTCGATATAAAAGCTAATCATTCGTGCGAAAATCAGCGCGGGAATGAACCACAGCAAGTTCACTCCGATGGGAACTGCGAAATTTGTGATAAGGCTTACGATTACAAAAGTCGGCAGGAACAGCATAAAAAGGGTAACTGCGTCACCGCCGAGGACGTTGAAGAAAGTATACGTGCGGTATTCCATAGGGCGAATCAGGGTGAGAATGATTGAACCGTCGCGAATTTCGTTGCTCATCATCCAGACCGTCCAGGTGCTGAGCATATTAAAAATCGTCATAGCGAGGACTAAATAGAGCATGGTGTCAGTAAAAGTCATACCGTTGACTGTTTCATCGGGAGAGGACGCATAAATCGCCTGCCACAGATTGTACACGATTATTAAGTAGATGATATTCCCGATTAGCTGAATGAAAATACTCGCCCGCCACTGGAGAGCTTCGAGAAGCCCTCCGCGAACAAGGGTGAAGTATTTGCGCAAATTGCAGAGGCTACGGAGTTTCATGTTCACCTCCGCCTTCATTAACTGTCAACTGTTCGTCGCCTGAATAAATCTTTTTTATCACGTCTTCTGTTGCGATTTCTTCGATTTTTATGTCCGCGATTTTCTTTTCTTTGCCGATTTCGGCGAGTTTATCCATCACAGAACTCTTGTCTTCGTCGATTAGGTATTCATGCCAATCATCGTGTTTACCGAACTTGACCTTCAGTGTACGATACGCGCCGAAATAGCCCTTGAGCTTTTCGATGGTGTCGTCATACAAAATCCCGCCCTTGTCGATTATGATTACACGTTCGCACAGCGCGTCAACATCGCCTATATCATGAGTGGTGAGAATAACAGTAGTCCCGCGAATGCGGTTAAGCTCAAGGACGAGTTCGCGGATTTTTGCTTTCATGGTAACATCAAGCCCGATAGTCGGCTCGTCTAAGAACACAACCTTCGGGTTATGCAGGAAAGACGCAAGAATGTCCGACAATGTCCTCTGCCCGAGAGACATTTGCCGCACAGGTTTTTTAAGTAAAACCTCAAGTTTAGAGTTTTCCTCGCCATCGCCCGAATCTGCCCCGAGAATGCTGTGATACAGTTCCATCATTTCGTTGTAGGCCTTGTCTTCAATCAGATAAATGTCTTTGAGGATTTTGAAGGACTCAATCAGCGGCAAAGCCCACCACAACTGAGAGCGTTGCCCGAATACCACACCTATGTTCTGCGCGTTTTTGACTCTGTTGGTATACGGAACAAAGCCGTTGACCAAAATTTCGCCGCCGCTCGGTTTAAGAACGCCGGACATCATCTTAATGGTTGTAGACTTCCCTGCACCGTTCGGCCCGAGCAAGCCGACACGTTCCCCCGGCATAATTTCGAGAGAAACATCGCTGACTGCTTTTATAACCTTGTAATTGCGTGAGAACAAATCAAGCAATCCGCCCCGAATCCCTTCGCGGCGGTTGAGTGTCTTGAACTCTTTATTCAAACCTTTCAGGCTGATTACCGAACCTGAAGAATCACGGCAGTTTAATGAAGTTTTTTTCATGCAGTTATCCTTTATCTTTGTTTAGTGTCCAAATATCTACTATCAGTTCCATGGGCGTTACCTCCTTTCATTGAATTTGCGCCTTGAAAAGAAGCTCAGCCAACCACCTACCGCCCTACCGCACAGGTGCATCGCCTTGCAAATTTATTATATCACACTTTCGAGCAAAAAGCAAGCATTTTCACCAAAAATGGTCAATTGTCAACTGTCAACTGTCAATTGTCAACTGTCAACTGCCATCACGGGAGCATTTTCATCTTGTCCGAGGGTTCATTGAACCAGAAGCGGCGAATATACACGTCAAGATACACCGCGATAAAGCTCATGAAGAGCCACAGCGACGAGGCGGCAAGGCAAATCTGCCCCATGAAGTTGTAGCGTTCACCGCTGTAGTCCCACACGTTTTCATTGAAAGCGACGTTGACGATTAGTCCGCAGAGCAGTTCAAGGGCGGTGATTACGCCCGCACCGATGAACATTCGCACAGTAACGGGGAGATTCCACGGCAGATAGCGCAGACCGCCAATCAGCACGAAGCAAAGCCCTCCTGTAATGAACATGGAGTAGTGAGTGTATTCACGATAGATGACTTCCATGGCGGCGTAGATTATTCCCCCCGCAATAAATAAAAGCATAAGCTTGTGTATTTCGTTTTTCATAAGTACTATTTTAACCTCTTGTCCTCATAAAATGTACAAGAGGTGTTATTATGAAAAAATTAGTTTTATTTCTTGCAATAATTGTATTTTCCGCGAATTTGCCCTTTGCTTCAGCCGCAGAAAACCCGCCGAATTTGCCCCGAGCCGCTGCTTTTATCCTCACAGACGCGGCGAGCGGCAAAGCTCTGTATGAACATAACGCAGACGAGCGTTTAGCTCCCGCATCGCTGACTAAGATGATGCTCCTGCTTTTAGTCGCCGAGGAGCTGGCTGCAGGTCGGCTTTTCCTGACGGACGAGGTAATCACAAGCCCTCACGCCGCTGATACTCACGGAGCGACGATTTGGCTCAATGCAGGCGAAGTTATGAGCGTTGAAGCCTTGCTCAAGGCTGTGGTGATTGCCTCCGCGAACGATGCGGCAGTCGCGCTTGCGGAGCATTTAGTGAGAGGAAGCGAAGGGGACTATGCGTCTTTGGCTAATCGCCGCGCCCATGTCCTTGGAATGACAGGAACGAATTTCGCCAACGCGACGGGGCTTGACAATCCGAATCATTACTCAACGGCGCGGGATATGGCGATTCTTGCAGGGGCAGTCATGCGCGAGGATAATTACAGGCATTTGAGCGGCTTCATGCTTACGCGGCTGTGTTCCGTTCGCACGGGAACAGCGCGTGAAAGCCAGCTTCTGAACACGAACAAGCTCATTAGCTATTACGACGGCATTGAGGGAATCAAAACAGGAACTACCGACGCGGCAGGGTTTTGCTTAGCGGCGGCGGCGGCTCGCGGAGAATTGCGCCTTATCAGTGTAGTTCTCGGCTGTGGGAGCGAGGAAGCGCGGCTTGAGCTTAGCGAAGAACTCTTAGACAGGGGGTTCGCGGGTTATGAGCGTCATGTTTTGAATCCGCCCGCTCACGAAGACAAATTCGCACAGCTCGTTTTACCCGTCCTTCGCGGAGTGCAGAAGGAAGTCTCACTCGTGCCGCAGATTGCGCCGTCGCTGGTGATTCCGAAAGGAAGAGGGGGCGATATTAAATATGAAGTCTACCTGCCTGATGAAATCACCGCGCCGATTGCTCAGTGGCAACCGGTGGGGACGATTACAGCGACACTTGACGGGCAAGTGTTGTATGAAGGGTATGTATTAGCGGCTGAAAGCGTACAGCGATTGACCTTTATGAAAACTTTGGGGTATTTGGCAAGAAGTTTTTTCGGATTATGATTGACAAGAGGGTAAAAATATGGTATGATGATATAAAATGAAGAGGACATTCTTGAAGCATGGTTGAATAACTCAGACAGTGTTTGGCAGTGGGTCGGCGATGTTCTTGAACCTGCAGGAGGTTTTTTATTGGCAACTCTCGAAAACCGCGTAGGGAACGCATTCATGCGTTCCGTCGTAAAGCAGTACTATTAGCGGAACGGATAAATCCGTTCCCTACAGGAAATCCGAAAAATTTACGTTACCGCAGTCAAGCAGATAGGCGGGTTGATAAAAAGGAAATCAAATTAACAGGGAGAAATCACATATGCACTGGTCCGAAAAAATCGCTGATGAACTCATCAAACGAAATCCCGACAAGCCCGAATACGTCTGCGCGACGGGGATAAGCCCGTCGGGTTCGATTCATATAGGAAACTTTCGCGACATAGCGACGAGCTACTTTGTCGTGAAAGCTCTGCAGGCGCGTGGAAAAAAAGCGCGGCTCATGCACAGTTGGGATAACTTTGACAGGCTCCGCAAAGTCCCTGTGAATGTTACGGCAATCCCCGGGGCAGAAAAGCCCGAGTTTTACATCGGCTATCCTTATGCAGATGTTCCGAGCCCTTTTGGCGGCGAATCTTACGCCGTTCATTTCCAGACCGAGTTCGATGAAGCAATGAAAGCTTTCGGGATTAGACCCGACTATCGCGAACAGACGGCTATGTACAGAAGCGGCAAATATACGAAGGATGTTCTTCTTGCCATGAGCAAACGGGGCGAGATTTTTGACATTCTCGACTCTTTTCGCACCCAAGACGCTACTCCCGGCGAGCGGGAGAGTTATTTCCCCGCCGCGATATATTGCGCTGAGTGTAAGCGCGATACGACGAAAATCGTGAGCTACTGCGACGAGTCTCACATAGCGCAGTATGAGTGCAAATGCGGGCATAAGTCGGCGTTTGATTTCAGCCGTGAGCATAACTGCAAACTCGCATGGAAAGTCGATTGGGCTATGCGCTGGCGTTATGAAGGCGTAGACTTCGAGCCCGGCGGACAAGACCACGCCTCACCGACAGGGAGCTACAGCACGTCGAAAATTATCGCAGAAAAGATTTTCGGGTACACTCCGCCGCTGTTTCAAGGATATGGTTTTATAGGCTTGAAAGGCGCGGCAGGGAAGATGTCGGGAAGCACAGGGCTGAACTTGACCCCGGCGACGCTTCTCAAGATTTATGAGCCGGAGGTGATTCTGTGGCTCTACCACAAAGTCGAGCCGCTTAAACCCTTTGACTTTTGCTTTGACGACGGGATTTTACGCCAATATTTCGAGTTTGACAAAACACAGGAAAATTCGCAAGCACCGTTTTCGTGGCTTGTGCAATTCGGGTCTGTGGTGAACTTCAACCCTGCTGTTCTTGAAACAGTGTTCGGCAAAATCGGAACGCCTTTCAAAGCAGAGCAGTTCGCGGCGCGATTGGAGCGGGCGAAGAACTGGTTAGAAATGTGCAGCCCCGAGAGTGTCAATCGGCTTTTCAGCGAGCCTAACCGCGAATATTACGACACCCTCACGGACGCGCAAAAACGCGATATAGCCGCGCTTCACAAGAACTTGTCCGAGAATGAGTATACAGTCGATGAGTTAAACACCATGCTTTATGCTGTTACGGAGAAAGACAAGGCTTTGCAGGCGGCGTTTTTCAAGAATGTCTACAATCTGCTGATTGGCAAAGACAAAGGGCCGCGATTATATTTGTTCCTGCACGCCCTTGAGCAGGAGCAGTATTTGCATCTGTTAAAATTCTGATTGACAGGAAGGAAATGCCGTGAAAAAGTTAATTTCCGCCTTTCTCTGCGTCGCGCTGATGTTTTCGCTGATAAGCAATCCAACATCAGCGCAGATTATAACAAACGAAGCTCATGCAATATTCGGTGAGGATAGCCGAGTTGAGGCGAACAGCGTCAATACTTTTCCGAACTCTGCGAGTGCTTTTGTGACAGCGGCGTTTCCGAACGGCAAATCATACATAGGAAGCGGCGTATTCGTAGGAGCGACTTCGGTTTTAACAGCGGCACACGTGATTTACTCTCACGACGACGGCGGCTGGGCGACGGCAGTAACGGTAACTCCCGGCGGTGTTGATTCAAGCTACTCTTCGATTCCCGGAATAAGCTTGGCGATTGCTACAGGCTGGAGCGAAAGCAGAGATTTCGACTATGACTACGGCATGATTCGCATAGCGCAAAATCCGGGAATAACGTGGTTTGGCTTGCGTCCTTTCGCTGATAATGAGCTTGCGGGGCAATCAATCATTCGCTACGCTTTTGACGGCGACAAACCCCGGGGAACGCTGTGGATTGACCGAAACTCTGCAATCGTGGGTGTAACGCCGCGGAGTTTGCATCACCACGCCGCGTCATATCGCGGAAGCAGCGGCGGCGCGATTGTCCTCGCCGACCACCCGACTTTGCTTGCGGGAATCCATGTTGCCTCAAGCTCGATTGACGGCGTTCCTGTGTATAACCGCGCAGTTCGCGTTACCCTTGAAATCATGGACTTCGTCAACCGTAATCGCTCGGCTTGTGATACGGCGGGGCATCGTTTGAGCGATTGGGAAACCGTCTCTGTAGCGACTTGTACCTCTCAAGGGGCGCAGACCAGCCGCTGTCTTGATTGCGGGCTTCGGGAAAGCAGTACACAATCCGCATTCGGGCATAACATGGGCGAGTGGGAGCGTGTTTTCGAACCGACCTGCACCCGAGACGGGCTTCAGATGCGACGCTGTTCGCTCTGCCCCTTTGCTGAGAGCGACTTCATTGAGCGGGGGCACGTCTGGAGTGATTGGCGTTACTCCCTTCCGCCGACTTTGCAATCCCCCGGA
>WQXP01000059.1 GCA_009784765.1 Oscillospiraceae bacterium
GATTTCAGCGATTTCAGCATTAACTTCAATCCGCGCTTTATGCTTGAAACTTTGCAGAAAGTTACGAGTGAACAAATTAAAATCAGCTTTGAAGGGCCCCTCAAACCCTTTAAGATTACTCCGCCTGATGATTTGGCGGAAAAAAGTTCTCAGGAAGATTCGAAAGGCGAAAAGCAAAAGCATCACTTTATTCATGTAATTGTTCCGGTAAGGAGTATGTGATGAACACGGTACAAGTAAGGGTAAACCCTCCTTATATCAAGCTTGAGCAGTTTCTCAAATTTGCGGGGGCGGCGGGTTCGGGTGGGCAGGCGAAGGTGATTATTCTTGAGGGATTGGTTAAAGTCAATGGAGAGGTCTGCACTATGCGGGGGAAAAAGCTGCACGGCGGCGAAAAAGTACAGTATAATACAGAGAGTTTCGAGTGTGTCATAAATGATTCTTAAAAGCATAAGTGTTGAAAACTTTCGCAATATAGAATACGCCGAGCTTGAGTTTGCACCCGGTGTAAACATTCTGTGCGGAAAAAACGCACAGGGAAAAACAAATCTGTTAGAGGCTATTTCTATTTGTATTGGCAGAAGTTTCAGAAATATTCGCCGCGGTGATATAATTCCGTTTAATTTTACTGATAGCTTGACAAAAATAAAGCTTGAGTATGTGTATGAATCCCTCCCCGATAAAATCAACACTGTTTTGTATGAGGCGACGCGCAGTGAGTATTCAATCCAAATAAACGGGATTGGTTCGAAAAAAGCGTCGGAGCTGTACGGCGATTATAAATACGTCGTATTTGTCCCCGATAATCTGAACATTATCAAGGGTTATCCTGACGGGCGGCGGAGTTATCTTGATAATATCGCGATTATGCAGAATAAAGCCCATCGCACATTTTTGAGCGAGTATAACTCTGCGCTGAAACAACGCTGTAATGCCTATTTTCAGGGGGCTACTCCTGTACTGCTTGAGGTCTGGAACGATATTCTCATAAAGCAGGGGATTAACCTGACTTACGGGCGGCTCAAGTATCTTGAGATGATTTGCCAATATGCTTGTGAAATCTACAAAGAGTTGTCCGGCGGGGAAATATTACGCATAGCTTACAAAAGCAATCCTTTTGCCGCTGTTTTTACGGAAAATCTTAATTTTGAGAACAAGGCAGAGCTTTATGACGCTTATAAAGAAAAGCTGCTGCTTGCTGATGCAAGGGGGAATCTAACCTCGAGTGCTGATGTTCCGGGGGCACATAAAGACGATATTTTGTTCAACATTGATGGAAAAGATGCACGAACATATGCGTCTCAAGGGCAGCTCCGCAGTATTGCGGTGTCATTGAAATTAGCGGAAGCGCAGATTATTCGAAACTTTAATCGCGAGAATCCTGTAGTGCTTTTAGATGAGGTTCTCGGGGAATTAGATGAATACAGGCGTGAGTTTGTTTTGAAACAATACGACGATTCTCAATGTTTTATTACATCATGTAATGTACATGATTTCGAGAAGTTAGCGAATATGCGAGTATGGAGCGTCGATAATGGCTTATTTACACCTCGGCAGTGATATATCTGTTCACAGCAGTGATATAATCGGAATATTTGACATTGAGCGTGTAACGGCGAGCAAGAAAAGCAATGTTAATGAGTTCTTGGGGAAGTGCCAGAAGTCCGGGGGGATTTATTATGTTTCATTAGATTTGCCGAAAAGTTTTATTGTTACTGATGAAGCGGTATATGTTACGAATGTGTCAACACTAACTATAAAGAATCGAGCAAAAAAGCAGGAGTAAAAAATGCAAGAAAAAGAATTAAACACTACTGAAAATGTTGTAACAGTGCAAGAAGAGCAAGAATACTACGCCGACTCACAAGTCGGCGAGATTTTGGATATATCCGAAGTCAACCTCAAAGTCGAAGGCGATTATGACGCAGGGAACATTGAAATTCTTGAGGGGCTTTCTGCTGTGCGAATGCGCCCGGCTATGTATATAGGGACTACGGGCCCTAAAGGGCTGCATCATCTTGTGAATGAAATCGTCGATAATGCAATCGACGAGGCGTTGGCAGGGTATTGCACTAAAATCACTGTGGCGATTTTGCCCGACAATGTGATTGAAATTGCGGACAACGGGCGTGGGATTCCCACGGGGATTCACCCGAAAGAAGGCATTTCCGCCGCGACTGTTGTTTACACAATTCTCCACGCAGGGGGCAAATTCGGAGGGGGCGGGTACAAAGTATCCGGGGGGCTTCACGGAGTCGGTGCGTCGGTTGTAAACGCGCTGTCTGAGTGGCTTGAGCTTGAAGTCTGTGACGGAACTAACGTGCATTTCCAGCGATTCGAGAACGGCGGCAATTACAGCGAGCCGCTGAAAATCGTGGGGCAAACCACTGCTACAGGAACTCGAGTACGCTTCAAAGCGGATGCAAGCATTTTTCAGAGCGTGGAGTATGACTACTCTGTAATCCGCGAGCGTATGCGGGAGCAGGCGTTCCTCAATGCGGGGTTGATTTTCCATACGGCTGACTTGCGCGACGAAAATGAACCCAAAGAGCATGACTTCGTCTATGAAGGCGGCATAGTATCATATATCGAATGGCTTCAAAAGAAGCGCGGCGCCCAGGTGCTTCACCCGGACGTAGTCTACCTCAACGGGCTGATTGACGATATTACCGTAGAAATCGCCTTCCAGTATAACAATGACTTTAATTCGGAGACTATTCGCTCCTTCGCGAACAATATTCACACAGGTGGCGGCGGAACGCACGAGGTTGCTTTCAGGCGGGCAATCAGCAAGATTGTGAATGATTTCGTCAAGAAACATCGCGAAGAAGAAGGCAAGAAAGCAAAATCAGTCGCCGCTAAGAAAAAGAAAGAAGAAGAAGTCGCTCAGAATATATCCGGGGAAGCTGTGCGGGAAGCGATTAACGCGGTTGTTTCTGTGAAACTCCCCGAAACGGAGTTTGAGGGGCAGACGAAAGACAAACTCGGCAACCCGGAAGTCGGACCGATTGTTTACAAAATCGCCACAGAAAAGCTGACTTATTATCTTGAGGAAAATCCTGATACTGCGGCGATAATAGTCAACAAAGCGATTAACTCACAGGCGGCGCGAGATGCGGCGCGAAAGGCTATGGAAGCTAAGCGCAAGTCTGTTACCGACGGTGCAGGATTACCCGGGAAATTAGCGGACTGCTACGAGAAAGATGTTACTAAGACAGAAATATACATCGTAGAGGGGGATTCGGCGGGGGGTTCTGCCAAGCAAGGGCGAGACAGCAAGTTCCAAGCAATTTTGCCTCTTCGCGGAAAAATGCTGAACACTGAACGGGCGAGAGTAGACAAAGTCTTTTCGAATGAGAAGCTGATTCCCGTCGTCAAAGCACTCGGGGCGGGTGTAGGTGAGGAGTTCAATCTTGACAAACTGCGCTACGGGCGAATAGTAATCATGGCGGACGCGGACGTAGACGGTTCACACATTCGCACACTGTTGCTGACGTTTTTCTACCGCTTCATGCGTCCTATGATTGACAGCGGCAAAGTTTATATAGCTCAGCCGCCGCTGTTCAAAGTCTATCGCGGGAAGCGAGTTATGTACGCATTCGACGAAGCTCAGCGAGATGAGTATATTCGTGAACTTGCGGGTGAGAATAATTCTAAGGTTGATGTTCAGCGTTATAAAGGTCTCGGGGAGATGAATGCCGACCAGCTTTGGGAAACGACTATGGACCCCTCCACGCGAATGATGAAGCGCATTGAAATCGACGACGCGGCGAGTGCAGACGAAACTTTCAGCATTCTCATGGGCGACAAAGTTGAACCGAGGCGGCAGTTCATCGAGCAAAACGCCAAGTCTGTGGTTAATCTTGATGTGTGATTCAGAACAGTGAGGTGATTCTTATGGGTGCATTGCCATTACCGAAAAGCGATACTAAGGAAAAGCTGTATACCTATGAGGATTATTCTAAGTGGGTGTTAAGAAAAGGGGAGCGGTACGAGCTGATTGGCGGAGTACCGTATGCGATGGCATCGCCGTCTGTAGGTCATCAGCGAATTAACGGAGAAATTTTCAGGCAGATTGCTAATTTTTTGGTTGGCAGTCAAATTCAAGTTTTCAATTCGCCTTTCGATGTTTGTTTAAGCGGGAAAGGCAAAAAAGATAAAGATGTTCTTCAGCCTGATATTGCTGTAGTGTTCGATGAAAAAAAGCTTGAGAATGAAATGTTCTGCAATGGTGCGCCGGATTTGGTAATAGAGATTTTGTCGCCCTCAAGCAGAACTCGCGATTGGTTTATCAAGATGAGCAAATATCGCAAAGCGGGAGTCCGCGAATATTGGATTGTTGACCCGCGCTACAGACAAATCGACGTGTTTTTGTTCGATAAAGACCCGACGGGTATGGACGAGAGTGCAGTTATGTCTTATACTGTGGAGGACGGTAAAATCCCTGTGAGTATTATTAGCGGCTGTGAAGTTGATTTGAGGACAGTATTCAAGTAGGGCGCGGTGTCCACAGCGTGCCGCAAATATGAACAAATGAGGTACGTATATGAACACCCCTGCCAGAAACGATAAAAACATTCAAAAGCTTGAAAACCTTGGGAGGGCTTTCCGCGACGGTGAAGAGGATAAGCTCAAAGAAAAGCAGAGCAAAGAGGCACTCGAGGAAGTAACCCGCGAATATCCGTTCCCGACGGCGCGTAAATTCACGATTGTGGCTTGTATCGGAATGTGGGTGTTCAGCGTCGGTGCGTTAGTTTTCGGTGTGGATATGCGCGGAATTTTTCCCTTCCAGTTTTTCGCCCTTGCGGCAATGGTGATTGCCCATCTGCCTATTTTTTGGCTCAAGAAAAAGTATCTTGACACTGTAATCGGCTTTCTTTTTTCTGTGGGTTGTACGTGGCTCGCAGTAGCATTGTTACTATAGGGGGGTATGCACTTGAAAATCAGCTATGATAACACAATAGAAGAGTTCAAAACAGCGTTCATGCTGTTTTGGCGAAGATACGCTCTGCGACGCACGATTTTGCTGTCGTTAGTTTTCTGTATCGCGATTTTCCTGTTCGTCAACATGATTTTTCGCGGAAGTTACGGCTTGCCAATCGGCGGAGTAGGCTCGGGGCTTGCGGCGGGAATGCTCCTGAGCCTTTGGCTCAAGCCTTTTCGCGCCCGCAAGAAGCTCGTCTACGCGCTCGAAATGTCTTATGAGGAAAAATACACGGCGACTTTCGGGGAGGACACAATCGAAGTTGAAACGGTTGTTTGCGGCGACGACGGTGAGGAAATCGCAAAGTCAGAGTACTGCATTGCTACCGAATACTTATACTCAAAAGAAACGCGGGAGCTGTTTTTACTCTATGTAAATCGTGCGCTTATTCATGTGTTCCCGAAACGCTGTATGAATGAACAGGAAATCGAGGGGCTTCAGGGGTATTTCAAGAAGATGAGGATATAAGGTTATGAGTGGTTCAGCAAATTTGGCGAAATTACAAAAGTCGCCGAAATCGGACGACCGTGAAAACATTCGCTACAGCTATGAAGACTACGCCGCTTGGCAGTTAGCCGAGGGGGAACGCTTCGAGTTGATTGAAGGTGTTCCGTATGCTATGGCAGCTCCGAATTTAGCGCACCAAGATATAGCGGGTGAGATTTATTCGCAGCTGCGTTCTTTTTTGCGTGGAAGAAATTGCAGAGCGTTTATCGCTCCTGTAGATGTTTGCTTAAACGCGAAAGGCAATAAAGACAAAGATGTTGTTCAGCCTGATGTGTTTGTTGTCTGCGACCCGAATAAACGCAAGACCGGGAAATATATCAACGGTGTGCCGGATTTTGTTGTCGAAGTCTTGTCGGCAAATTACAGGCATGATATGCTCGTGAAGTTTGACAAATATCGAAAATCGGGAGTGCGTGAGTATTGGATTATTGACCCGGAGCGAAAAACTGTTCAGAAGTTTATTCTCAATGACGGGCAGTATTATCTGCAGGCGAATCCCGAAGATAAGACAAAAATCGCGATTGAGGTTCTGCCGGGGTGCGAAATAGATTTAGATTTGGTGTTCGAAGGAGTGTGAGGTTATGAGTGCTTTGCCGAAATTACAAGAAAAGCAAGACAGAGAAAACATTCGCTACAGCTATGAAGACTACGCCGCTTGGCAGTTAGCCGAGGGGGAACGCTTCGAGTTGATTGAAGGTGTTCCGTATGCTATGGCATCGCCGTCGCGCAGACATCAGGATATAGCGGGGGCACTTTATATGCAGCTTCGTTCATTTTTGCGCGGACGCAGGTGTAGTGCTTTTATCGCACCTTTCGATGTTTGCCTGAACGCGAAAGGCAATAAAGACAAAGACGTAGTTCAGCCTGATGTGTTTGTGGTGTGCAGTGAAGCCAAACTCAAGGACGATAAACGCTGTAATGGCGTGCCTGATTTTGTTATCGAAGTTTTGTCCCATTCAAGCCACAGGCATGATATGTTCGTGAAGTTTGACAAATATCGAAAAGCGGGTGTACGTGAGTATTGGCTTATTGAGCCTCTCGAAAAATCTGTTATGAAGTTCGTGTTAAATGCGGACGGAAGTTATGTGCAGTTTCCTGTGGAGCCTGACGCTGTTAAAATCGCGGTTGAGGTTCTGCCGGGGTGCGAAATAGATTTAGAATTGGTATTCGAAAGGACCTAACCATGTTAGACATTAAATTCATTCGGGAGAACCCCGAAATCGTAAAGGCGAATATGCGCCGCAAATTTCGCGAGAATGTGGAAATAGTCGATGAGGTAATCGCCCTTGATTCGGATTATCGCGCAAGCCTCCAAAAGCTCGAGGATATGCGGGCGCAAATGAACGCCACGGCCAAGAAAATCGGGGCAATGATGGCACAAGCCAAAAAAGAGGAAGCAGAGGCGGCGAAATCGGAAGTATCAGAACTGAAAAAGCAAATTCCCGAAACAGAAAGCGAAGTTGCTTTGTCAAAGACGGCATTCGATGAGCTGATTCTGAAAATTCCGCAAATCATTGCTGACGATGTTCCCCTTGGTCGGGACGATTCCGAAAACGTCGA
>WQXP01000060.1 GCA_009784765.1 Oscillospiraceae bacterium
CATATACGAATAGGGAATGGTATGATTTACTGTTCCTTATTCGTGGTACATAAGCAAAAGAAGAGCGATTTCGCCGCAGAAGCGGCTCTGCCGCTTCGCAGGCGAATAGCTTGACCAGGTGTAGGGCAAAAAGAAGAATATTTAATTATGGGGTATTTCGCCATGAACAAATCGAAGGGCTTCAAGCTCGGCAAAGAAAATTTCATGAAAGGCATTTTCGCCTTGGCTGCTTTTACTGCTGTGGTTGCAGTTGGCTTCATCTGTTTTTTTCTGTTTTTTGGAGGGCTTCCCGCGCTGTTTGACGAAGGTGTACTTAATGTCCTTTTTGGGACGGACTGGAAGCCTTCTGACGGGATTCCGCTTTACGGGCTGCTCCCGATGATTCTCGGTAGTGTTTATGTTACTGTCGGGGCAATTCTTATTGGGGTTCCGGTTGGGGTTTTAGCGGCAATGTTCATGGCTAAAATATGCCCTAAATATCTTTATCGTATATTCAAACCTCTGATTAACCTCCTTGCCGGAGTTCCGTCGGTTGTTTACGGGTTTTTCGGGGTTATTGTCATTCTGCCGCAGATTCAAAAGATTTTTGACCTCAACAGCGGTGCGAGCATGATTGCGGCGTCAATCTTGCTCGGTATTATGATACTGCCTACGATTATTGCTGTTACAGAAAGCTCTATCAGAGCCGTACCTAACGAATATTACGAAGGTGCAGTCGCTCTCGGTGCTACTCATGAACGTGCGATTTTCCGCGTGGTGTTACCTGCGGCGAAATCGGGCGTTATGGCTGCGGTTGCCCTCGGGATTGGTCGTGCAATCGGTGAAACTATGGCGGTAATCATGGTTGCGGGTAACCATACTGCGGTTCGTCTGCCTTGGCAAGTTACCGATGGTGTGAGAACCCTTACTGCGAACGTCGTTCTGGAGATGGCGTATTCGTCGGGGCGACACCGCGAAATGCTGATTGCCTCGGGTGTTGTGCTGTTCATTTTCGTGCTTGCGCTTAACTTGATTTTTAACGTAGTTGTCAGACGCGGCGAAGGAAAAGTCAGCAATAAGGCGAGAAAAGGCCCTTCTACCGGATTGGTTGTCGGCGCGATTGCCGGGGCGATTATCGGTATGGTGGTTGTTCCTAATATCGGGGTTGTTCCTGATTTCAGCGAAAAACGCGGCGTGATTGAAAGCGTTACTCTTAACAACGGCACTGTGGCGTCGGGCAGCGAAATCAGTGCGCAAGTAACCGACGGGCGGCTTGGGCGTGTGCAATATCAAGGCTCGACCGTTACCGTCTCTTCAGTAGTGATTGACGGCACGGTTATCACAGGACGCAATATCGAGGAAATTATTCCGGGAATTGCTAATGGTTACCTGAAAGCCGGCGAAGTCAGAAATATTACTTTTCAGGGAATGTACATTGATGTTATTATCGGTATCCTAATAGGGGCGTTTTTAGCGGCTCTTCTCGGCAAATCAATGCCGGACTGGCTTCTCAAGATTTTGACGTGGGCGGCAGGATTCTTGACTTTTATTGCGCTGGCGTTTATTATCGGATATATCCTCATTATGGGGATTCCTCACCTTTCGCCGGAACTCTTTGCGATTCGCTGGACACCGAGTAATGCTTCCATGCTTCCGTCGATTATCAACACCGGGGCGCTGGTCTTCTTTACTCTGCTGTTTGCAATTCCTCTCGGTGTGTTTTCAGCGATTTTCTTGGTGGAATACGCCAAACGCGGGAACAAGTTCGTTAAGCTGATTCGAACAACGACAGAAACACTCGCGGGGATTCCTTCAATCGTTTATGGGCTGTTTGGTATGATTTTCTTTGTTACTGTTTTGGGATGGGGGTATTCTCTCTTAGCGGGGGCTTGCACACTTTCGATTATGGTTCTGCCTATAATCATGAGGACTACGGAAGAGGCCCTCAAGTCTGTTCCCGATACCTATCGCGAAGGCTCTTTCGGGCTTGGGGCAGGGCGGCTTCGCACGGTATTCCGAATTGTGCTTCCTGCGGCGATGCCCGGGATTTTAGCGGGGATTATCCTCTCAGTCGGGCGGATTGCCGGGGAAACTGCGGCACTTATGTTCACGGCGGGAATGTTTGAACAGATATTCCAAACGCCCCTCAGCTCTGCACGGACACTCGCGGTGCATATGTACATTCTCGGGAATGACGGTCTGTACACTGAACAAGCATACGCAACTGCGGTCATTCTGTTAGTTGTTGTAATCGTAATAAACATGATTTCGTCGCTTCTTGCGCGAAAAATGTCAGCAGTTAAAATTTAACATGAGAAGGGCATAGCCAAATATTAAGGCCAAATATGAAAGGCAAATATGAAAGAGAGACGCTATCATGAAAAACAAGTTCGTACTAAAAAACGTAGACCTGTGGTACAGTGAGTTTCAGGCACTCAAAAACATCTCCATGGATATTGAGGAAAAGAAAGTTATTGCTTATATCGGGCCTTCCGGTTGCGGTAAATCGACTCTTCTCAAAAGCCTCAACCGCATGAATGACCTTGTCGAGGGGTGCAAAATCACCGGTGATTTCCTGCTCGATGATGTCGATATTTACAAGGGCGATTTGAACGTCAATACTCTGCGCAAGCGGGTGGGAATGGTCTTCCAGAAGCCTAACCCCTTTCCGATGAGCATTTATGACAACATCGCTTTCGGGCCGCGTACTCACGGAATCAAGAACAAAGCAGAACTCGACGAAATTGTTGAGAAATCTCTCGCCGGTGCGGCAATCTGGGAAGAAACGAAAGACCGCCTCCGCAAGAGTGCACTCGGGCTTTCGGGCGGTCAGCAACAGCGTCTTTGCATTGCGCGAACTATGTCTGTCAAACCCGAAGTTATACTTATGGACGAGCCGACTTCTGCCCTTGACCCGATTTCTACAGGCAAAATCGAAGAGCTTGTCGCAGAACTCAAGCACGAGTACACCGTTGTAATCGTAACGCACAATATGCAACAAGCTGCGAGAATTTCGGACAAAACTGCTTTCTTCCTCTTAGGTGAGGTAATTGAGTTTGCCCCGACTAATGATATTTTCGCCGCTCCGAAAGACCAACGTACCGAAAACTACATCACCGGTCGCTTTGGATGAGTATGCTTTGAGTGGCAGTGCCCTCCCTCTGAGGGCACTGCTCCTGTTATTTTTGTAAAAAAGACTTGACATTAGGACAGAAAGGGAGTATAATAGATGACAGCAAGGAATTACCATGCTCTGCAATTTGCAGGGCAGTTTATGGATTATGAATTAGGAGTTAATGCCATGAAACCTGTTATCTTCGCTGTGGAAGACGACCCCTCCCTTCAAGAACTTTACCTCTATTCCCTTGAACATGAGTTCGAGTGCAGTTGTTTCGATAACAGCGACACCCTCTTCGAAGCGTTAGACGCGCTGAGCGTGCTTGACAAAAATCCGAAAATCGCCAAAAATCTGCCTGACTTGATTTTGCTCGATGTCATGCTTCCGGGCGATAACGGCTTCTCTATTTTGTCGCGCCTTAAATCAGACCGTCGTTATAACGACATTCCTGTCATTATGGTGTCGGCGAAAGGTGAGGAAATTTCGAAAGTCAAAGGCTTGAACATGGGGGCCAGCGATTATATCGCAAAACCTTTCGGCGTCCTTGAATTAGTCGCGCGAATTAAAGCTAATCTGCGCAAAACTGTTCAAAGCAAAAACAGTGCTGAGATTATCAAATACAAAAATATCACTGTTGACCGCTCTAAGCATAAAATCAGCGTCAATGGTGTGCGTCTTAACCTTACACTCAAGGAACATAAGCTGCTTTTGCTTCTCAGCGAAAATGCCGAGAAAGTACAGGAGCGTGAGATTATCTTCGCGGAGGTTTGGGGCAATGATTTCGTCGGCGAAACGCGAACCCTCGACATTCATGTGAAAGAACTTCGCCGAAAGTTAGCTGAAGTCAACTGCAAGGCGTCTATTCAAACCATTCGCGGAGTAGGTTATATGATGATTTAGAGCAAACAGCGTGGGATATTCCCACGCTGTTGTTTTACACGCCCTTTGGGCGAATCTCAGATACACCCTAACGCAATCATCGTTTCGGCGACTTTCTTGAACCCTGCAATGTTCGCGCCTGTAACAAAGTCATCTTTGCGGCCCGCTTCTGTCGCCGCGTTTGCTATGTTGTTATAGATGTTCGTCATAATCCCTTTGAGCTTCGCGTCTACCTCGTCGAAACTCCACGCCAAGCGCATGAAGTTCTGCGTCATTTCCAAGCCCGAAGTCGCGACGCCTCCTGCGTTCGCAGCTTTTCCCGGTGCGAACAGCACTTTCGCGCCTTGGAACACGCTTGTGGCTTCAAGAGTCGTCGGCATATTCGCGCCTTCGCCCACTGCGATACAGCCGTTCGCGACAAGCTCCTTCGCATCTGCTTCGTGGAGTTCGTTCTGAGTGGCGCAGGGCAGGGCAATGTCACAAGGAATCGTCCAGATTGTCTTGCCTGAATCCCTTGCCGTATAAGCCGCGCCGGATTTACGGGCAGCGTATTCGCTGATTCTCCCCCGCTCGACTTCTTTGATTTGCTTGACAAGGGCAAGGTCAATGCCGTTCGGGTCGTGAATGAATCCCCCGGAATCAGACAGGGCGATTACTTTTCCGCCGAGTTGCATTGCTTTTTCACTCGCGTAAATCGCGACATTGCCCGAACCGGACACTACGATTTTTTTACCCTCAAGAGTATTGTTATGGTCGCGGAGCATTTCGTCCATGAGGTACACAAGCCCGTAGCCCGTAGCTTCTTTGCGAGCAAGAGAGCCTCCGTAAGTTAAGCCCTTGCCTGTCAGAACACAGTCATTGGTGTTCGAAATGCGCTTATACTGCCCGAACATCCAGCCGACTTCTCTTGCGCCTACGCCTATGTCCCCTGCGGGAACATCGGTATTATCGCCGATATGCCGAAACAGTTCTGTCATGAAGCTTTGGCAGAAGCTCATCATTTCGTTATCGCTCTTGCCTTTCGGGTCAAAGTCCGCCCCGCCTTTTCCTCCGCCCATGGGCAGCCCTGTGAGGGAGTTCTTGAAAGTCTGCTCAAACCCCAAGAACTTAATCACGCTTAAATTCACGCTCGGGTGGAAGCGGCAACCGCCTTTATACGGCCCAATCGCCGAGTTATACTGCACACGATAGCCGCGGTTCACGTGAATCTTCCCGCTGTCGTCCCTCCACGGCACGCGGAAGATAATCGAGCGTTCCGGTTCTACTAAACGCTCGAGAACGCTGTGTTTTTCGTATTCCGGGCGCGAGTCCGCGAATGGCGCGAGTGTCGTCAAAATCTCCGTCATTGCCTGATGAAACTCCGGCTGCCCGGGGTTCGCTGCGATTGTTTGTTCGAGTACTCTTTTTGTGTAAGACATAGTCTTCTCCTTTTATTTTGAATTTTATTTACAACATCACTTCGCGAATGTTCTTGCCCATGATTGTTTGGACGCGCTTTCGGGAATTAACCATAGAACTGTGCGTAAATCCGCCGTTGTACGCCCTGTCAAAAGGGAGCGTTACGTGCCTTTTACCCTCATGATTGCGCCGCATAAAGCAAGGGATATACCCGTCTTTCATAATCACCGCGCCCTGTGTCTTCTCAAGCTCTATTCGCAGAATAATCGCATCTCGGTTGCCGAAATCCTCTGCCTGGTCCATACTGCTGACGAAATTCCCCATCGACCATATTACCGGAACATTCCGCTTATCTGCCGTGCGAATAACATCGTAACCCTGCAAAGTATGGGTGTGAGTGTTCAACACATAATCTGCGCCGGCGTTTGCTATATCTCTGCAATATTTCACGACTTTTGCCGTAGGAGTCGGCATATTCACAATCCCTGCGTGCAACATCACAATCACATAATCTGCACTACGCTCCCTGAGCTTTGCAATATCCCGCCTTACTTCGCTTTCGCTCACTCCCTCACTATAACGATTGACGTGAAGTGCCGCTTTCTCCGTGCTTATTCCATACTGTGTGTGCATTCCGTTGACACTGTTGGTATAACACAGCACACCCACTCTAATCCCGTTAATATCAATGAGCAAATCCCGCTGTTCGCTCGCCGAACGAAAAGTTCCTGTGTGGATTATATTGTACCGCTCTAAATGCTCTTTGGTAATCAACAGCCCTTCCAACCCCGCATCTAAAGCATGATTATTCGCTGTGGACACTGCGTCAATCCCACCATACCGCACCGCATCAAGGCAGGTTACCGGGGCGTTGCAATTCGCGGACATTCCGCCCTCACCCTTGCCGTTAGGAATCCGCGTCAATTCATGCTTATACGGGAATGTATGGTCAACCACCGTCTCAAGCGTCCCCATCGCAAAGTCTGACTTTTTTAAAACTTTTCTGACATACTCAAAACTCGCGTTAAAATCAAAGCACCCGTCCTCCCCCATAACCTCGCGCTGGTGTTCCGACAGAAACATCATATCCCCCACGAACATCAGTGTCCCTCTACCGCGTCGCGCCGCCTCTTTCGCCGCCTCTTCCGCCGCGACTCTGTGAACGCCGTCTTCCCCGCAGACAAACCGCGACGGCTCAATCGTGCCTAAGGGCGGCAACGCCTCCCTCTCTATCCGTTCTATTCTCTCTATCCGCTCTGTCTTGCTGTGTTGAGGTGTGTTCATCTTATTATAAGTACTCCTGCTTTCTTTACTTTTATTAACATAATACCATGTTTTTGCCACTTTGTCAATATTTTTTGAAAATTTCTCTTGACAAATTGTTTTTAGTATGGTATAATACTCCTTGGTGCAATATGCGGATATGGCGGAATGGCAGACGCGCATGGTTCAGGTCCATGTCTAAGCAATTAGGTGAAGGTTCAAGTCCTTTTATCCGCACTAATATGCTCTTACTTGAACCTGCACCCGTAAAAAAGGTGCAGGTTCGGAGCATTTCGGGCAAGAAAACGGCAACTTGGGCAGTCTTTGGGGACTGCCCTTTATTTTTATCGAAATTCCCCTTTAA
>WQXP01000061.1 GCA_009784765.1 Oscillospiraceae bacterium
ATGTGTTCTTTGATGAGGGCTACTCGCGCTTGCCCGTCTATGTCGGATTGCACGATAAGATTGTGGGGCTTCTCAGCAGCAAGAAGTTCATGAAGTGGTTCGCGACGGAACACAGCGAATCAGGCGGGAACGCGCCGCTGCCTATTCAGGACATAGTGAAACTGCCGACGCTGATGAAACTGTCAGACGCTCTCAAAAGCTTACAGCGTAAAAAATCCCACTTAGCGGTGGTACTCGACCAGTATGGCGGAACTGCGGGGATTGTAACCCTTGAGGATATTCTCGAAGAGCTTGTGGGCGAAATCCAAGACGAAAGCGACGATGAAAGCGGCGAGACAGCCGCGTCTGTGAAGTTCGTGAAAGAGGACGTATTCGAAGTCAATGGGGAGCTGAGCATAAACGATTTTAACCGCTTCTTTGAGGATTTTGACGGCGGCAATAAAAATTACAGCGACATAGAAATAACCTCCGAAAGCATTACAATCGGAGGGTGGGTGTTTGAAGTGTTCGGAAAAATCCCGAATGTCGGCGAAACAAAGTCAAGCGGGCGTTTCAAGGTTACGGTGCTTAGCATGGAAGGGCGTCGCCCGGGGCGAATCAAACTTGACCTAACGCTATCGCAACCGCATAAGCAGTCGAAAACGCAAGCTGCAGATTAAATCCGCCTGTGAACGCGGCAATGTCAAGAACTTCTCCTGCGAAATACAGCCCGTGTACTAACTTGGATTCCATGGTACGCGGGTTTACTTCTTTCACGCACACACCGCCGTCAGTGATGACGGCTTCTTCTATGGGGCGGGTTTTGACGGCAGTCAGCTCAAAGGTTTTCAGCAGCGCGACAAGCCTGCCGCGTTCCTCACGGCTGATTGCGTTGACTTGCTTCTCCGGCGAAATCCCCGACCGCTGTACAATCACGGGAATCAGCTTTTCCGGGAGCAAATCCCCCAGCGCGTTCTTGAAGCGGCGATTCTTATTCTGCCCGAAATCGCGCAGAATCCGTGCGTCAAGGGTCTTTTCGTCAAGAGCGGGCTTTAAGTCAATGAATAACTTCGCGGGGAATTCCCGAATGTAACAGCTTGCGGTGAGGACTAAAGGCCCGCTCACCCCTGTATGGGTGAATAACGCCTCGCCCTGTTCAGAGTATTTATCATGCGTCAACCGCACATTCCTCAGGGACAGCCCCGCTAATTCGGAGCAATCCTCCGCCGTATCAAGGGGAACTAAAGCGGGCTTCGGCGGAATAATCCTATGCCCCGCCTGTTCTGCGAGTTTATAGCCGTCTCCTGTTGAACCCGTGGCAGAGTAGGACACTCCGCCTGTAGCAATCACTACGTTCGCGGCGTAATAGGCGTGATTACCGCACTTGACTCCTTTTATCGCGCCGTCGTCGATTATAAGCGCAGTCGCCCGCTGTGCGACAGTGTCTGCTTTGCAGGCGTCTCCCAGAGCCTGTACTACATCAGCGGCTTTGTCCGACTGTGGGAAAACCCTCCCTCCACGCTCTGTCTTGAGAGGGACTCCAAGCTCGTCCTCAAAGAACGCCATCGTGTCCCCGGGTGTGAACCGCGTCAATGCGCTTCGCATGAAGTTCGCGCCGCTGAATATGTTCTTGAGGACTGTGTCTGTATCACAATTATTCGTGAGGTTGCACCGCCCTTTCCCTGTAATGCCGAGTTTGCGCAGGGGTGTGGCAGTTCCGCTGATGAGCAGAACGCGATTCTCAGGCGCGTTCACGGACATAAGCGCGGCAAGTGTCATTCCTGCCGCGCCGCCGCCTATTATGATTGTGTGGTAATTCACGTTACTCCTCCTTAATAACACGGTCGAACACCGCGATTCCGCTGCCGATTTCGACGGCTGTGTATTTCTCGTTTAAGATTTGCGTCAACAGCAAGAAGAAGCTCCCCTGCTCGAGTTGTACCTGCATTAACATACAGTGAATTTCGATGAACAATCGCCCGTCATGGTTTTCGACAAACTCCAGCAGAGCTTCATACTCGCGCTTGAGGATAAAATCACCGACCGCTGTTCCACGATAGGCGTTGTGCAATCCGTCATGAAACTCTCCGGCACTCATGATAAGTGGCGCGAACTCGTGGATTAAAGCCATGTTTTCAGCACGGCGGTCATACACGAACTCTGCTACCCCTTCTCGTATCATGAGCGGCTCTGCGGTGCGGTAGGCGTTGTAAGAATGAAAGCGTCCATCTGTATCGCTGCGCAGAGTAAAGACAGAGAAGCTCATGGTGAAAAGCACCACTGTAATCGCGAGTGTGCAGAACCCCGCTATCCAAGGGGTGGGTGAAAAGCGTTCTTTTCTGCGCTTTTGCCACATTCGTGCAAGTTTCGTATTAAGAACGCCGACGAGAATCAAGCAAGGATAAATCGACAGCGGGAATACAAAGCCATGGCTTCTTCCGAAAAAGTAGCTGAACACGCCGAATCCCATGACTGCAAATACGAACACCAAAGCTAAAGAAGAGATAGGCCCAAAGGGCGGGCTTTGCCCGTCCGCAGGGCTTATCTTGACAACACCTAAAGCGTGATTATTGCGAGTGTTTCTGCTACCACTCCTCTTTGAAAACAGGCTTGTTCCTAAGTTGACAAGAGTGTAAATAACAGCTAAGGAATACACGAACACGACGATGGACCACGGGTGAGCCAGCGGCTGAGGGAGTGGAAGCATTGAGAAGCCGTCCCCCGAAAAGACGACTATCCCCCAGAACATTGTGGCGATGTTCAGAAACTGCCCGCTTTGTGCGAAGGTAATAATCTGTATAACCACAGTCGCCGCGAGGATTGCCCCCGCGATTATTCCTGCGCGTTTCCCTATGGCTTTCGAGGCGTGCTTCAGCTCCGCCACAGCGAATTTCTCCATGTTTTCCAAACCTTCATACACACAGTAAGCCAACAGCGACAAAGCGGATACTATCCCCGTTTCGGGATTCCAGTAAATGCCGATTGCAACTGCCGCCGCCCCGAGAAAGAAGTAATACTTGTTTCTGCTTTCCTGCGATTTTCCGGAGAAGTGATACAGCGTAACAGCCAGCAAAACCAACACCGGGAACACTGTGCGAATAGGGTGGTATTGATAGAAAGTCATGCTCTGATACGCGAGAGGAGCTAACTGGGAGAAGAATATTACAGCAAGGCATACCATTGCCCCTGTTAATCTGCTCTGAGCCGCTTTGCGGGCTATGGTGTAAATCGCGAAGTTAGTCGCTGCAATCAGCCCGCTCATAATGATTGTTGTTTCGCCCGGGGTAATCCGCCCGAAAATCAGCATTTGCACTGCGTAGAAAAAGTAGGCGTATAAGCCGTACAACGCCGAAAAGTCAACCCCCGGTGTGCTGCCGTTCCAGACCTCATAAATGGGATTATACACCACAGCAAAGTGATGTACGTGGGGATAGTATATCGCTGCGTCAAAGTTAAAGCAGATATAATACGATGCACTGAACATGATAACAACCAAAACTGCAGCATCAGCCGCGATTGATAACCACGGCGCAAGATTAGCTTTCGAAAACCAATCGCGCCCTTTGCAGAAGCGTTCATATATGACCCACAGACACAACGAAATCGAAAATGCGTTAATCAACGCACCCGGATTAAGTGCAAGGGCAGTATACTGCGTATAGAGGTTAGCGTTCAAATTACCGACAAGGGGCGCAGTAATCACAAAAGCAACGGCTGCGGCGGCGGACAGCAACATCAGGGCGTAGGGGGTCGCGATTTTAGATGTGCGGGCAAATCGGCGAGAATCACCGTATTTGCGGGACAGGCGCGTCCAAAGCCACGCGAAAGCGACGCTCAAGACGCACAGTAGAGCGATATAGAGCATATATCCTCTCATTTCGTGAGAGTTGTTGTAAAAATGCCACAAGTCCATTGCGTATAACTGCTGTATTCGCTCAATATCGCGGGGTACGGCGGTGAAAGCAAATTTTGCTGCTAATGCAGCCAAAGTGATTGATAGCACGCTAATCAGAATAATTATGCTCAACTGTGGTGTCTTACGTTTCATTGAAATCCTTTCCGTTTACAAATAACCGGCAATTGTCAACTGTCAATTGTCAACTGGCGTCAGCATTCATACCACGAACGCCCTGTTCGAACATCGACTGCCAGCTCGACTGTTGTTTCGCCCAAGCCCGACCCCACTGCGAGCATTTCACGCTCAAGAACTGCGGCGGCTTGTTCTGCGGAAGTTTCGGGGGCTTCGATAATCAGCTCATCGTGGATTTGCAAGATTAAGTTGCAGCCTTGCGGCAAAGCCTCATGAACGCGAATCATCGCAAGCTTGATTATGTCCGCCGCCGTTCCTTGAATCGGCGTGTTTTTTGCAATCCGCTCCCCTGCTTGCACGATGTTTTTGTTGAATGAGCGTATTTCGGGAACAGCGCGTACCCGCCCCAGCAGAGTCTTCACATAACCGTCGCGTTTGGCTTCCTCCACGACCCGCTCAAGATAATCCCCCACCCCGGGGTAACGCGCCAAATACAGCTCGATATAATCCCGCGCTTGAGGAACGGGAACGCCTATTTCTTTTGCAAGCGAGAACGCACCCATTCCGTAAACTATTCCGAAATTCACAGCTTTCGCCGCTGAGCGGAACTTCTCACTCCCGAAGACTTGCTGCGCCGTTTGCCCGTGAATGTCCGCGCCTGCACGGAACGCCGTGAGCAAGTTTTCGTCCTCGGATATAGCCGCAAGCACCCGCAGTTCGATTTGGCTGTAATCGGCAGAAATGAGCGTCCTGCCCTCCTCTGCCACGAAAAATCGCCGCAGAACCCGCCCACGAGGAGTTCTCACGGGAATGTTCTGCAAGTTTGGCTCAACAGAAGATATTCGCCCTGTCCGCGTTTCGGACTTATAGGTGGTATGCACCCTCCCGAAATTGCCGCTGCCTGACACGCATTTGAGCAACCCTTGCACATAAGTTGAGTCAAGCTTGGTGAGTTCGCGATATTCGAGAATCAGAGGAATAATCTCGTGCTTGTCCGCGAGTTGCTCTAAAACCTCGGCGTTCGTAGAATACCCCGTCTTTGTTTTCTTGCCGTGGGCAAGGGCGAGTTTGTCCTCTGCGAACAGGATTTCCCCAAGCTGTTTCGGGGACGCTATGTTGAACTCTTCCCCTGCTAATGTGTAGATTTGCCGCTGCAACTCCGCGATTTGCGGCTGCAGTTCTTCCCCGAAGCGGCGCAACCCCTGCACGTCTATGCACACGCCGACTCGTTCCATATCGCGAAGCACAGGCTCAAGAGCCGCCTCAAGTGCGGCGATTTGCGCCGAGTCTTCCGTTAAGGGCGGCGGCGCGGTAACTGCCGACAAATCAACTTTGAGCTTTTTCGCAAGCCCCGCAAGCTCGAGTTCGCTTAAAATCGCGGCTAAGCCCTCCTCATCGCCCTCTGTGATTGCATAGGCGGAGAGTGCCGTGTTCTCGAGTGGCACGGCGGTGTTTATTCGCGCCAAGTCGCGGCTGAGGCGGCACATTTCGCGGCTTGTGTCCGACTCAAGCTTTGCGCGGGCTGATTCTTTTATTTTCGGGCTGATTTCGGGCGAGTCTATGCTTTCATAAAGCCTGTCCACGCTCCCGAATTTGCTGATTAGCGAAAAGGCAGTTTTTTCGCCGATTCCCGAAACGCCGGGAATATCGTCTGACGCATCCCCCATGAGTGCTTTTATTTCGATAAATTGAGCGGGTTCAATCCCGTATTTCTCCGCGATTACCGCAGGGGTGTAGACTAATTCTTCTTTCGTGCTTGCAAGAGCTACCGATACACGCGCGCTGATTAACTGAAACGCATCACGGTCGCCTGTGGCTATTAGTGCGTCTGCACCCTGAGCTTCGGCGGCTTTCGCGAGAGTTCCAATCACATCGTCCGCTTCATACCCCGCGAGTTCGACGCGGGCAATCCCCATAAAATCAAGGATTTGCTTGACATAGGGCATCTGTTCCGCTAATTCCGGGGGCATTCCTTTGCGGCGTTTTTTGTAGCCGTCATAGAGTTTATGCCGAAAAGTCGGCTTTTTTACATCGAAAGCGACTGCGATACAATCGGGATTATGGGCGGCGCGAAGCCGCAGAAGGCTCGTGAAAAAGCCCGACACGGCGTTGGTATATAAGCCGCTCTTGTTAGAGAGCGGCTTGATTGCATAAAACGCACGATAAACGAGAGAGTTCCCGTCGATTAAGAGAAATTTGTTCATGTGTTTGTCCTCATTTCACAGCGGCGCGGCGTGGACACTGTGCCCTACCTTCCGTACTTTTGCTCCGATTGTTGCTTGTAGAACTCTTCCAAAGCCTCGTTCGGAACAATCGCGAGTTTGCGGTACGCGATTGCTCCGCGAATTAAGTGGCTGAGAATCCAACCGCAAATCGCGATTTCCACAAGAAGAAACAGGTCAAATCCGCCCATTGCCATCGCCCCGAGTGTAAAGAGCGTAAGAATGAACGACTCAATCGCGAACAGCACAAGGGCGACGATAATCAAAACGCGGGCTTTCTTAGAAGTCAACGCAAGGACTAAATATACACTCGTGAAGCCAAGTGCCACGAAAAGCCCAAGCCACGTCAGCCCCGCTTCACTGAAAATCATCAAAACTAATTGCGGAATCGGTGCAGAAAACAACAGCGTAAAACTGCTCCCCGTCGCAGCGAGAATCAGGTTGATAAAAGTGAACACAACCACCATGACTAAATTATGCCGCGCATTCCTGAATTTTATCGCGTGCTTAGCCAACACAGGGTCAAGAATAGTTGATGATTGATAATTGTCGGTTGCCGGTTGCTCTTGGTCGGGAAGTTGCTCTTGGTTGTAATCTTGATTGTTGTCTTGGTTATTGTCTTGGTTGTTCATGTGAACGCCTCCTCTATTGTTGTTATTATCCACTCCCACTGCGGAAAATCCCGGCGTATTCTGTCGCGGCACCTTTCGCAGAACCACTCAAGCTCCCCGGGATTATCCC
>WQXP01000062.1 GCA_009784765.1 Oscillospiraceae bacterium
TCAAAGAGCACAGCTCGGTGCTTGGCAAAACAGACTTGAGTCTACTGTCAACAACTTGACAACAACTCATGAGAACTTGACTGCTGCTGAATCTGGAATCCGTGACGCTGACATGGCGAAAGAAATGATTGAGTTCACTAAATTCAACATTCTTCAACAAGCTGCTCAAGCAATGTTGGCACAAGCTAACCAAGCTCCTCAAGCTATTCTGCAACTTCTCAGATAAGAACCTCACGCCATTAGCGGTAGCGTAGCTACCGACGGCTGAGAGAACCTTGTTACCTACGGTAATAGGCTTTGGTTTAATCCACGGTTATACCCCCCCCACAAGGGGGTATAACCTTTACATAGAAACGATGGAAATAAAATGCGGGAGAAAAAGTTATGACGAGTAAAGCGCAGTCGGTCTTTCCGAATATGAACAAAAGTAATCAGAACAAACCCCGCTCGAAAGAGTGGGGTTTTTTTGCGGCAATCGCGCGTCTGCGGGCGGGGTGGTTTTTTCAAATAAGGGTTGACAAAGGGGGAGAAGTGTGGTATGATAGGAATGAAAGGTGGTGATTTTCATGGCACTTGAAACCAAAGTTATTCTTACGGCGACAGCGGACAATATAGCAAAATCGAAGACGCTTAAAGAGGCTTATGTCTGTGTTCAGAACATGGCAAATGTTGAGGGGGTTGCCCTTCCGTCGTATGAGGATAAGCTTACGGAAATTCGTGAACTTCGCGGAGAAGCATAGCCTCGCGATGAAATGTAGGGAACGCATTCATGCGTTCCGCGAATACAGAGAAAACCCCGCTCGAAAGAGCGGGGTTTTTTTGCGGCGGACTTGACATATTCGACAAAATGTGATATGATGAAACTATGTCCGGGAGTCCTCTCCGAAAGGAGGTGAGAATTCATGGAAATACTCACTACGATTTTCGTGGCTGTCATAGCGGACGTACTGGCGTACATCATAGTCCGCAAATGGCTGGACGGCAGCGACTAATCTCTCGCGACAACAGCATATTCCAAAAAAAGCCGCTCGGGTGAACAGACCCGGGCGGCTTCTTTTTTTTCGAGTTCATGGAATCTGAACCTCACTACGAGTTCATCTCTTATATTATATCACAGAGCAAAGGTGTTGTCAAGTGTTTTTTCGCGAAAAGCCAAGAAAATTTGCGTGAGCTTGACATTTTCGACAAAATGTGATATGATAAAACTATGTCCGGGAGTCCTCTCCGAAAGGAGGTGAGCAATCATGCAAGTTATCGTCAGTATCGCCATTTCTGTCATAGCGGATGTACTCGCGTACATTATAATCCGCAAGTGGCTGGACAGGGATGGAAGGTAAAATCTCTCGTGGCAACAGCATATTCCAAAAAACCACCCGACTGTAAGAGAGTCGGGTGGTTCTTTTTTCGCTATCATGCAAGTTATGAACCTCGCCATAAAGTTCATCTCTTATATTATATCACAGAGCAAAGGTGTTGTCAAGTGTTTTTTCGCGAAAAGGCAAGAAAATTTCGCGCGGCGGGGTTGAAAGGTGGGAATTTTTGAGCAGGGTGTTGACAAAGGGGGAGAAGTGTGTTATAATAGACATAAGATAAACATTTTACATTATGCAGGAGGAATAAAAACAATGGTATCAGCAGGAGATTTCAGGAACGGGGTAACATTCGAAGAGGACGGAAACGTCATGCAAGTGGTGGAGTTCCAGCACGTAAAACCGGGGAAAGGCTCGGCGTTTGTCCGCACGAAAGTGAAGAACGTCATCAGCGGTTCGGTTGTGGAGAAGACGTATAACCCATCGGCTAAGTTTCCCGCCGCGTTCATTGAGCGGCGCAATATGGCGTACAGCTATGCGGACGGCGATTTATACTATTTCATGGACAACGAAACCTATGAACAAGAGCCTGTGAATAAAGCAGATTTGACAGATGCGTTCCGCTTTGTTAAGGAAGACATGGTGTGTATGGTGTTGTCGTATAAGGGGAAGGTTTTCGGGGTAGAGCCGCCGAACTTCGTCGAGTTGCAGATAACCGAGACAGACCCGGGGTTCAAAGGGGACACTGCGACAAACACGTTCAAACCCGCGACCCTTGAAACAGGAGCAGAGGTTCGCGTGCCGCTGTTTATTGAGCCGGGGGAGGTAATTCGCATAGATACTCGCACGGGGGAGTATATGGAGCGGGCTTAATGTTAAGGAGGTAAAATATGGCTAATCAAATGGAAACACGCATAGAAGTCAAAGAAGATTTGTTTGACCTGTATTTGGCAAGGCACACGGGTGGAGTAGATGTGCTTATCGCGAAAGCGGAAGCGAAGATGGACGATGCCGACATTCAGGCAGTTAAAATCAGATTCGACAAATGGCTGTCGGAACAACTCAAAGGAGGAACGAAAAAACTATGATGACAATATCAGAAAAAGTTGCCTATGTTACGGGGTTAGCGGAGGGCATGAAAATCGACGCCTCAACGAATGAGGGTAAGCTCGCCCTTGCGATGATTGATATACTCAAAGACATTGCGGAAGAGCTTGATGTGATTGACGAAACACTCGATGATATGGCGGAAGTCGTCAGCGAACTTGAGGAAGACTTGGAAGAGCTCGAAGACGAGATTTTCGGGGAGTTAGACGAACTCGGGTTCGGCGGATTTAACATTGAGGGCGATGAGCTTTACGAAATCACCTGCAGTGAGTGTGAGAACACTATTTCTGTTGATATGAGTATGCTCGACAACGGTGCGATTAACTGTCCGAATTGCGGTGAACGCATTGAGTTCGGTATTGACATTATCGACACAAGCGACCCCTCAGACGAGGATTTTGACGACGAATGAAAACGAATAAAGAAGAACTCGGTAAGTTATTGGAAGAATGCGCGAAAGCCTCAAAGCAAGCTTTGGGGCTTACGCCTTTTGAGGAACAGCTGCGGGCGGCGCAAGTTTTGTATGAAGGCAAAGTCGTGGAGATGAAGACGGGTGAGGGCAAAACACTGGCGGCGGTATTCGCGGCGTTTCTGTATGTGAAATCGGGGCGAAAAGTCCACGTTTTTACCTTTAATGACTATCTTGCCAATCGCGACTATAACTGGATGAAACCCGTTTATGACATTCTCGGTGTTGAAATCGCGCTGATTACCGAAAAGACTCCTCCTGCACAGCGGCGTGAGGCTTACAAAAACGCACAGGTGTTATATTCTACGGTGAAAGAATGCGGGTTCGATTTTTTGCGGGATTTCTTGGTGTTTGATGCAAAGGACGTTCTGCACACAGGTGAGACGCCCTTTGACGTGGCGATTTTCGATGAAGCGGACAGCGTTCTGATTGACGAGGCGCGAATTCCTCTCACAATCGCGGGAGATGTGGACGCAAGTGTAAGCGACGAGTTCACGGAGGTGTTCGAGTTCGCGCAGACACTCACTGCAGATGATTACGGCATAAATCATGAGATTTTGTCCGCTTTCCTCACGGACAGAGGCACAGCCAAGGTGGAAGAGCGGTTCGAGACCGATAACCTTTATGACAGCGAAAACATTGAACTTCGTTGCAACCTTGAAACGGCAATGAAAGCTTTGTTCTACCTCACGGAAGATAAAGACTATGTGGTTAAAGACGGGCAAATCAAGCTTATAGACGCGCTGTCGGGGCGCATTGCGTATAATCGCCTGTTTCCCGGGGCGTTGCAGACAGCGGTGGAGGCTAAGCACGGGCTGAAAGTTTCTAAGCGCGGAGTGGTAACGGGAACAATCCCGATTCAGTTTTTTGCGCGGCAGTATGAACAAATCGCGGGAATGACGGGAACTGCGAAATTAGCCGAAGAAGAGTTCGAGCTTTTGTACGGGCTGCGCGTGGAAGTTATACCGCCTCACGTTCCCTCAAAGCGCGTTGACGCGCCTGCACAGATTTACTACGACGGCGACGCTAAGTGGGACGCTGTGGTTGAGTGTGTCAAAACTGCTCACACGAAACGCCAACCGCTGCTGATTGGAACAGCGTCAATCAACGAGAGTGAAATTCTCGCGCGGCGGCTTAAAGCCGTCGGTGTACAAGCGGTTGTACTCAACGCCAAGAACGATGAGTCAGAAGCGGAAACAATCAAAAACGCAGGAAAAGCAGGGACTGTTACTGTGTCTACTAACATGGCAGGGCGGGGAGTCGATATTAAACTTGACGAAGCTGCTGTCGCGGCGGGGGGATTGTTTGTAATCGGCACGTCTTTGTACGAAAACGCACGAATGAATGAACAGCTCAACGGGCGTTCGGGGAGGCAGGGAGACATCGGCGAAACGGCGTTATTCGTGGCCCTTGACGACGAAATCATGGTTAAGCACGGGCTGAAAAAGCTTCTGGGGTGGTTGCGTTATCCCAAGGCGACTAAAGCTGTAATCGAGAAACGCCATATCAGCAAAGAAGTTGAACGGATTCAGCGAATCGCGCAGGGTTCACTTCTCGAAGAACGCAAACGCCTCCTCCGCTTTACCATGATTGGCGAAAAGCATCGCGATACCATTTTCCGCAAACGCCTTGAGTATTTGAGTGCAGACAATGCTCCCGATAATCGCAACAAGGAAGTCAAGCTGTCTGTCATTAACGAGATTTGGTGCGATTATCTTGAGTTCACGTCGGAGCTTCGTGCAGGGATTCACTTACGCGCAGTCGCCGGGAGAAACCCTGCAGAGGAATACAACATTGAGTGTGAGAGGTATTTCGAGGGGCTTGAAGACAGATTTAACGAGCGTGTGCAGGAGTTAGAAAGCCATAAAAAAGCAGATTTGTTCATGCCCAAAAATACACGGACGTTCCTTATGGACGAAAGCGGCGACGAGTTAATTCGGCGACCGATTCTTACAAGCTTTCTGTCAGATGATGTTGACCAAGATGAATATGCAGACGATGAAAAAGAGGATAAGAAATGAACACGAAAACAATCGCCGCAATCGCGACACCGAATATCACTGCGAGCATTGCTGTAATCCGCTTGTCGGGGCATGACGCCCTTGAGATTGCCGCGAAAGCCTTTGCTCCCGTCGGCGGCGGGCTTGTAAGCGAGATGGCGGGATATACCGCCGCATACGGCGTAATCCGTGACAGCGGATTCAAAATCGACGACGGCGTTTTGCTTGTTTTTCGCGAACCGAAAAGCTATACGGGGGAAAATGTCGCGGAAATCACCTGCCACGGCGGTGTGTTCACAGCACGGCGAGTTCTGCAAGCTTGCCTCAGCGCAGGTGCGGTTTTAGCTGAGCCGGGTGAGTTCACCAAACGGGCAGTCATGAACGGTAAAATGACACTCACGGGGGCGGAATCTGTTCTTGATGTAATCAACTCCGTCAGTGAGCAGTATCTTGCTTGTGCGAATGCGCAGAAGTCCGGAAGTTTGCACAGCAGAATCGAACAAATCGCTGAGCGAATACTCGGCGTTTCGTCCCATATCGCCGCATGGCTTGACTATCCTGATGAGGGTATAGGCAGCTTTGAAACAAGTTCGCATATCGGGCAGCTTACTGACTGTCGTTTGCAGCTTGAACTCCTGCTCAAGACTTATGACATTGCGCGGAATATGCGTGAGGGAGTCGTAACTGCGATTGTGGGGAAGCCAAATGCGGGCAAGTCTACTATTATGAATTTGCTTACACGCTCACAGCGCAGTATTGTTACGGACATACCGGGGACAACTCGCGACGTGGTGCAGGAAACAATCGTGTTGGATAAAGCGGTTCTGCGCCTGTGTGACTGTGCGGGAATTCGCGAAACCTCCGACGAAGTTGAACAAATCGGGATTGAGTATATGTACCGCACAATCGCGGAGGCTTCTCTTGTTCTTGCGGTGTTTGATAACTCGCGACCTCTCGAGAAAGACGACTACGCTCTGATTGAGCGGATTAAAGGCAAGAATGCTATTTGCGTCATAAATAAGTCAGATTTGCCGTGCAAGCTCGATTTAGGTCTGCTTTCGACTCAGTTCGATAAGGGGCAGGTAGTCGAGATTTGTGCCAAAGACGCGAACTCTCTCGATGCTCTCGCGGCGATTATTTGCAAAGCCTATGACCTTGGCGCGTTGGATTTATCGGCAGGGTTTGTCGCGAATGAACGCCAGCGGGAGTGTATTACACAGGCTCACGACCTGTTGAGCCAAGCCATCGCAGGGTTAGAGAGCGGCGACGCACCTGCTCCTTTAGACGCAACTGCGTTTCTGCTGGAGTCTGTCTTAGACGCGCTTTACCGCCTTTCGGGCAAAAGCGCAAGCGCAGAGATTATCGACGAAGTGTTCAGAAGTTTCTGTGTGGGAAAGTAAAAGAAGAGCGATTCCCCCAAAGGGCGGGCTTCGCCCGTCCGCAGGGGAATTGCTTGACGGGCAAGTAAAACAAGAGCGAAATATTATAATGTAGGAGAAAACCACATGACCGATATACAAATCGCGACTGCCGCAAAGCTTGTTCCGATTACGCAAATCGCGAATGATTGCGGCATAACCCCCGATGAGCTTTGCTTGTTCGGGCATTATAAAGCGAAAATCGACCAGAGTGCAATCAACAGGCTTGAGGGCAAACCCGACGGGAAGCTTGTTCTCGTAACGGCAATCAACCCCACTCCTGCGGGAGAAGGCAAGACCACCACCAGTATCGGATTAGCTCAAGCGTTGTGTAAGTGCGGCAAGAAGGCTGTCCTTGCTCTGCGTGAACCGTCGCTGGGGCCTGTTTTCGGAGTCAAAGGCGGAGCGGCGGGAGGCGGTTACAGCCAAGTTCTGCCCATGGAGGATATAAACCTGCATTTCACCGGGGATTTCCATGCCATTACTTCGGCGAACAATTTATTATGCGCGGCCATTGACAATCATATAAACCACGGGAATGCCCTTGGCATTGACCCGTCAAAAATAACTTTTTCGCGCTGCATGGACATGAACGACA
>WQXP01000063.1 GCA_009784765.1 Oscillospiraceae bacterium
AACTGTCAATTGTCAATTGTCAATTGTCAACTGACGACAGTCATCGTCCGTGGGTGTAGAGGTTTCCTGCGGTGAGTTCTTTGTTAGAGAAGTGCATGAGTTCCGAGAGGGTGACTAACTGGTAGCCCATTTCGACGAGCATGGGTATTACCGTTTCCATGGACTCTGCGGTGGGTGCATGAATGTCATGGGCGAGGATTATGCTGCGGTTGCGGACGTTCTTTTCGACAACGCCGTGGATTGCTTCGGCGTTTCTCGAACGCCAGTCTTGTGTATCTATGTCCCAGTTCACGATAGCAAAGCCAAGGTCGCGGGAAACATCACGCAGGCGTTGGTTCACATTGCCGTAGGGCGGGCGGAACATAGGTGCAATCGGCGTTCCGATGATTGCTTCGATTGCGCCGTGTGCTTCGAGTATTTCGCGGCGAATGTCGCGTTCGGAGAGGGAGGAAGAAGTCAGCGAGCGGTGGGATACCGTATGTCCGAGAACTTCGTGTCCCTCATCTGCCATTCGGCGAATGGTGGAGGCGTTGCGTTCCACGCGGGAGGCGATAACAAAGAATGTAGCTTTTCCTCCATAGGTGTCGAGCAAGTCAAGGATTTTCGATGTATGTGCACTTGGCCCGTCGTCAAAAGTCAACGCGAGCATGGGGCGGGAGGGGTCGATTCTGCGATTGTTCACATTTCCTCCTATAATTTGCCCCGGGGACGGCAGCATTTCGGGGCTGCGCTCTTCTTCTGTGGGCGGGTCAGTCCAATCACCGTCTTCAGGGGCGGGGATTTCCGGCCCGATTGAAGACGTGGCGGGAATAGTAGGAGCAGCAGCCGTGGCTTGCCCCGCGACCTCTTCTCCCAAGACCTCACCCACTGAGCGAACAGGGCGAAGCAGCCGCGTCGAGTCTTCTCCGAGGGGCGAACCGGCTGTTCCGCAAGCAGCCAGCGAAAGCATAACAAGAATACATACTATGTATGTATAAACTTTCGATGTCAAGATTCGGCCGCCGGAGGGGCAAAGCCCGCCCTTGCCCCTCATCTCTTCTTGGGCTTTTTTCATGAGTAAACCTTATAACCTTTCTAAAAAACAAACTATACTATATATTATAGCACACATTTTCAAAAAACACAAGATAAAATGTAAGGTAAAAACATTACACAATTTTTACAGGTTTAGACAGCTTTCTTTGTGCAACTTTCACAAATTTTGAAAAATGTTCAAAAAAGGCTTGATTTTTTTGCGATTTTTATGTAAAATAAATATAGAGCTTAGCACTCTGCGGTATAGAGTGCTAAATCATGGGGAATATCTATAATATAAAAAGGAGAGGAATGCACATGAAAATCAAACCCTTATCAGACAGAGTCGTGGTTCGAATGTTAGAGGCGGAGGAAACCACGAAAGGTGGGATTATTCTCGCGAGTTCGGCGAAAGAGAAGCCGCAGGTTGCGGAAATCATCGCAGTCGGCCCCGGCGGATTGGTTGACGGAAAAGAAGTCAAGATGGAGCTGAAGGTCGGCAACAAGGTTCTTTTGCAAAAGTACGCAGGTACTGATGTGAAGTTAGACGGCGTTGAGTATACTATTTTGCGCCAGTCTGACGTTCTTGCAATCGTATCGTAAGGCGTGATGACCACATCACGCCGCAACAAACTTTTCTAACTAAAAGAAGGAGGAAATTCAAACAATGGCAAAACAAATCATTTTCGCAGAAGATGCGAGAAAAGCTCTGCAGTGCGGAATCGACCAACTTGCAGACACGGTGAAAATCACCCTCGGGCCGAAAGGGCGCAATGTCGTTCTTGACAAAAAGTTCGGTGCGCCGCTGATTACTAACGACGGTGTTACAATCGCGAAAGAAATCGAGCTTGAAGACGCTTTCGAGAATATGGGGGCACAGCTTGTCAAAGAAGTCGCGACTAAAACCAACGACATCGCAGGGGACGGAACGACTACTGCTACTTTGCTTGCACAAGCAATCGTTCGCGAAGGAATGAAAAACATCGCGGCGGGTGCTAACCCTATGGCTGTTAAGCGCGGAATCGCTGCGGCAGTAGACGCGAGTGTCGCGAAATTAGCGAAACAATCTCAAAAAGTTAAAGGCACGACGGACATTGAACGCATCGCTACCGTGTCTTCAGGCGACGAAGAAATCGGCAAACTGATTGCGGCGGCTATGGAGAAAGTTACAGCAGACGGCGTAATCACAATCGAGGAAAGCAAAACTGCCGAAACTTACTCTGACGTGGTTGAGGGAATGCAGTTTGACCGTGGCTACGTATCGCCTTACTTTTCTACCGACATGGAGAAAATGGTCTGCGAACTCGAAGACGCGAGCGTGCTTATTACCGATAAAAAGCTCAGCAATATTCAAGACTTGCTCCCCCTCCTTGAACAGGTTGTTCAAGCGGGCAAACGCCTTCTGATTATCGCAGAGGACATTGAAGGTGAGGCACTCACCACTTTAATCCTCAACAAGCTTCGCGGAACATTCGTATGTGCGGCAGTTAAAGCCCCCGGATTCGGCGACCGTCGCAAAGAAATGCTCCAAGATATTGCAATCCTCACGGGCGGCGAAGTTATTACCGATGACCTCGGGCTTGACCTTAAAGATGTTATGCTCAGCCAGCTCGGTTCTGCGAAACAAATCAAAGTCAGCAAAGAGACGACTATCATCGTTGACGGCGCGGGCAAGAAAAACGCGATTAAAGAGCGTGTGGCACAAATTCGCGGAGCAATCGAAGAGACTACCAGCGAGTTCGACCGCGAAAAGCTTCAAGAACGCTTAGCGAAACTCTCCGGCGGTGTTGCTGTAATCAAAGTCGGTGCTGCTACTGAAGTTGAAATGAAAGAGAAAAAGCTCCGCATTGAAGACGCATTGGCGGCTACTAAAGCTGCAGTTGAAGAAGGCATAGTCGCCGGGGGCGGGGTTGCGCTGATTAACACGGCTTCAGCTGTTGAGAAAGTAATCGCTGATTTCGCGAAAAATCCTGCGGCTGTTGATGAGAAAACAGGCGCGGTGATTATTCTGCGCGCTCTCGAAGAGCCTATTCGCCAAATCGCCGAAAACGCAGGGGTTGAGGGTTCTGTAATCCTGAACAACATCAAGCAAACCGACAAAATCGGCTACGGCTACGATGCGGCTACAGGCGAATACGGCGATATGCTCAAAGCAGGGATTGTTGACCCCGCGAAAGTTACTCGCTCGGCTCTCCAGAATGCGGCAAGTGTCGCGGCTATGGTGCTGACCACCGAAAGCTTAGTCGCTGATGTTCCCGAAGAGAACAAAGCTGACCCCATGGCAGGCATGGGCGGCGGTATGGGCGGAATGTATTGACAATGCACAATCGACAAAAGCGGCGGGGTTGAACCGCGCCGCTTTTTCAATCAGGAAGCCGAATATTTGTTATGAGGGGTTGACGTTGCCCTTTTTCTGTGCTATACTATAGATAGTATTTGATAAAATACTGTAAAGCAGCAACCATTAGTAGAAGGAGAAAAAATGAAAGCATTCACAAAATCAAGAAAGCGCCTGTTGGCATTAGCCCTGAGTTTAGCACTCGTGCTGGCTCTCGTTCCCGCTTCCGCGCAAGACTTTTCTGCGCAGGTCGTGCAGGCCCAATCTGCGAGCGAACCCACTGAGATTTTCAAAGATACAGGTGCAATGGCACGCGATGTTTCCAACGACCATGACAGCTTCACAATCCCCGAAGATGGCGGCGTTTGGCTGTATTTAACACGCCCTGCTGAAATTACGGGAGTGAACAACGCAGGGATTGTTTTCGAGATTTCACTTATTGACAGCGAAACCGATGACGTGATTACATCTTACCGCACGACTGCTGCTACAGGTTCTTTAGAGAGTAACGGCGGCGCGTTCTACCGAGTTAAGGCGGGGCAGGAAGTTTATGTCCGTGTTGCGAATGTCGCTACCCGCGCCACCACATGGAGCGGCTTTGACTACATTGTCAGTGCGACATACGTAGAAGAAGACGGCACTCACGCGCTTAAACCTAATCAAACCCGCGCAGAGGCGACGCCAATTGCTACAGATGAGGCAGTCAACGCTAACCTCAACACCCGCGACGATGTTCACTGGTTCGTCTTCGAACTTGAGGAAACAGCAGGCATTACAATCACTTTCTCTAACCCGAATTTAGAGCGTTCGGGCAGCCGCTGGGCCGTTCATGTGTTCACCGCAGAAGAGTTCGCGCAGTTTGACTTCCTCGCATCGAGCGATGTTCCAATCAGAACCCTCCCCGAAAAACCCCACGTACTTCCCGCAGGGACGTACTACGTCCGTGTAAGAGGCGGTTCGACACTTTCATCAAGCCACGAGGTATTGCTCGGTGCAAACTTCCGACTTACCGTTAACACCGAAAGAGTCGATTTCTGCCGAGACTGTGGCGGGCACGACACCTGCACCTGCGTTGAAACTGTCCCCTGTTGGAACTGCGAAGCAGATGTGTTCACCCCATTCTGCGGAGAATGCGGAAGCCCTGTCAGCGGCCCGCCCCTCCCCGGCGATTGCGGCTGTACACTGCATATGCTCGCTGTTGACCGCCGTCCGCAAATCGACGATGCACTCGCGATTTTGCGCTACATTATCGGGCTCCCGAATAAGATTGACGGCTCCGCTTGATTACACAAAACCTCCCCCGCCTGTCATCAAGACGAGCGGGGGGATTTTTTGCCCCATATGCGCTAATAAGCGATTTCCGACACCCCAAAAACCGCTGTGAGCGGTTATTTGCGAAATCTTGCACAAAGCCCCCCGAAAAAGAGGCAATTCTTTGTGCAAATCGCTGAATTTCAAAAACTTTCCGAAAAAGCATTGACAGGGGGTAAATAATGTGGTATGCTATATACACTGCAGTAGAATTCCTCGGGTAAAATAGAACGAAAAGAGGTAACAATCTATGAAATTTAACAAAGGAACCTTAAAAGGCATGGCGGCTTTAGCTTTAGTTGTTGTCTTGACGCTGTCCGTTTTCGCGACTCCACCTCGCATATTGGAGACACCGCCGCCGGAAAGCACAGTTTTGTGTTGCGGTTTGCCCTACGATAACCCCGATATATCGCTTTTTTGCGAACGTGCCGTTGAGTTGGTATTGCGTGGTGTGTGTCCGCAGAACCCGTTGTCTGAGGTTGATGAATTAACCGCTGCGTTTGCTGGATTGAGCGATGACCTTGGTGGTTGCCCTCTCATATCGAGAAACCCTTGTAATGACTGCTGTACACGTGCGAGGCTTGGAGCAGTAGCCCGCGGTGAGGAGGACACGAGCTATCTTTGCGAAGCTACAGAGGCATTTGTTAGTTTTGATACCGATTTGTATTTCACCATTTATGATGCAGTTGGTGAAGTTGTAGAGTCCGGTGTGATTTCCTCTTCTTCTGACTCCGAAGCAATGTCTGTGATGTCTATTTTTCCGGCACTTCCACATCTCATCCCGACAAACGGCAGAGCCGTGTTTGTACCCAATAACGAGCGGCGCGGTTGGCATATTCAAAGTGGTTGGATATTTAACTCCGGGTACATTCTAAGTGACAGTAGAAATATTGTTCTTGAGGTTAGGCGTCACACTGTCGCAGGCGATGTTGGTGTACACGTACACACTTACCCCGCACAGAACAGGGATTCGTACGGATTCGGTTCAACGGTTCCTCAAACGGGTTTTCATTCAATCATCTTGCATAATTATGGCTCTGCGGTTCATGCCACGCGAGTTCGAGGTGCTTCGACCAATAATTCTAACATTGGTTTAGGCTGGTCACTTGCTTGGCGTGATTGAACACAGATTGATTGAACCGGCAGCCGCGTAACATCGTAACACAAACCTCCCCCTGCCCGTCATCAAGACAGGTGGGGGATTTTTCACCCCAAAAACCGCTGTGAGCGGTTATTTGCGAAATCTTGCACAAAGCCCCCCCTCGCGAGAGGCTGTTCTTTGTGCAAATCGCTGAATTTCAAAAACTTTCCGAAAAGGCATTGACTTTAGGTGTAGGGTGTAGTATAATTATGGAAGTTAATCTATATTTTTGAAGGAGGGCAAAATTATGAAAGCAAAAAGCAAAATCTTAGCGATGTTTGCTGCGGCGGTGTTGGTGGTCTTGGCAGTCAGCATGGTAGGGGCGAGTGAAAGGTATCAAGAGGTTGTTGATGATGAGGGCAATGTATTATCCGTTGACGAATTGATGGCGGACGCATTGGCGTTGGAAAAAGAAGCTCTTCTATATCGAAGATGGGCGGGCGGTGCAGCGCATTTCGAAGCTTTTGAGGTTGACTTTCCCGAATTTTTTGGCGGCTCATATGTTAATGAAAAGAAGCAATTTGTGATACAAGTAACTACGTTAAATGAGTGCGTTGTCGAATACTTTTCTGAAATAATCGACACAGATGGTGTTGTTTTTGAAGAGGTTAAATACTCCATGCGTACTCTTCTTGCTTTTCAAGATGCGGTTTTAAGAATGTCTCAAAATACTATCGGTTGCTCTTTTGACGGCGTTCTGTTTGGCAGTATTTCGGGAACGGGGCTTGCCCTCGCTGAAAATGCTGTTGTTGTAACCCTCTCTGAAAACCGTATGCGTACACTTGCGGAACCGGTCCTCAAGTCGTTCAAGGAGCTTATAGAGAGCGAGAACTATTCGATTAGGTGGGGCAATTGGAAGAACTTTGTTCACACTTCTGATGAGCTGATACTTCGGTTTCAAAAATCGGCAGCAGGCCTTTTTACGGACGAAGCCTTGTACGCTGTGGAAGAGTATCGAATTGCGTGTTCCAAAATAACATCGGAATGCATTGAAACCAACCGCATTTATGACGACATTATAATCGTTGAGTTTTCAGACGGTAACAAAATCAGGCATGGTACAACATGGGGTGCCCCCGGAAAT
>WQXP01000064.1 GCA_009784765.1 Oscillospiraceae bacterium
CATAAACCTGCATTTCACGGGGGATATGCACGCGATTACCTCTGCGAATAATCTGCTTTGCGCGTTGCTTGACAACTCACTGCACCAGGGCAACCCCCTGAACATTGACCAGCGGCGCGTTTTAATCAAACGCTGTCTTGACATGAACGACAGAGCTTTACGAAATATCGTCGTGGGGCTTGGAAGCAAAATCGACGGTGTTCCGCGACAGGACGGATTTATCATCACCGTAGCAAGCGAAGTTATGGCGATTTTGTGTATGGCACGGGATTTGAAAGACCTCAAGGAGCGGTTGGGGCGGATTTTAGTCGCCTATACTAACGAGGGCGAGCCTGTCTTTGCCGCTGATTTAGACGCGACAGGGGCGATGGCGGCTCTGCTCAAAGACGCGATTAACCCGAATTTAGTTCAAACAATCGAAAACACCCCCGCGATTATTCACGGCGGCCCTTTCGCGAATATCGCCCACGGCTGTAACTCAATCCGCGGGACTCGGCTTGCGCTGAAACTCGGCGATTACGCCGTTACAGAAGCAGGATTCGGGTCAGACTTAGGCGCAGAAAAGTTCTTTGACATTAAATGCCGCAAAGCAGAGTTGAATCCCGCTTGTGCAGTCTTAGTCGCGACTGTTCGGGCATTAAAGGGCAACAATGCTAACCTTGCTGCCCATATCGAAAATCTTGCGAAGTTCGGCGTGCCTGTAGTTGTCGCCATTAACCGCTTCCCGACTGATACAGAGCAAGAGCTTGAGTCAATTCGGCAGTATTGCTCAGATTTAGGCGCGAGAGCAGTCTGCTCCGACGTGTTTGCAAAAGGCGGCGAAGGCGGCTTGGAGCTTGCAAAGGCAGTCATCGACATTTGCGAGGCGGAAACGTCTGAGTTCAAGCCGCTGTACGCCCTTGATATGCCGATTAAACAAAAGCTCGGCATACTTGCGCGGGAGATTTACCGCGCCGCAGGGGTCAACTACGTTCCTGCTGCTGAGAAAGCAATCGCGGAAATCGAAAAGCTCGGCTTTGCGGATTTGCCTGTGTGCGTCGCGAAAACGCAATATTCCCTCTGCGACGACCCTGCAAAGCTCGGCGGAGCAGAGGCTGTGGCAGGGCATCGCATAACAGTCCGTGATTTGCGGCTGTCGGCGGGGGCAGGGTTTATTGTCGCGCTTACGGGCGATATTATGACGCTTCCGGGTTTACCGAAAGTACCGTCGGCGAGTAAAATCGACATTGATCACGACGGCATGATTGACGGGTTGTTCTGATGCTTACAGTAAAATCGAACGCAGTGATTGAAACTCACTCATACGGGGCTTTGTTCGCGGCAGAGTTAGAACCGAACTCGGTTGTTTTTCTGCACGGCGATTTAGGCGCGGGTAAGACTCATTTTGTCAAGGGTATGGCATATGGGCTCGAAGTCAAAGACATTGTAACAAGCCCGACATTTTCACTCGTGAATGAATACAAGGGGAAGAAACACAAGCTGTTTCACTTTGATTTGTACAGAATCACAAGTGAGGACGATTTGTACGCAATCGGGTTCTATGACTATATAGGGCAGGGGATTCTTGCAATCGAGTGGGCTCAGAACGTCCCCGATTTAGCGAACGAGTTCGCAGGGGAGCTAATCAACGTCAGAATAGAGAAGATTGATGAAAACAAAAGGACTATCAGCTTTCAACCTAATATTGGGTTTTGACTGTTCGGCAGTCGCCGCTTCTTGTGCTGTAATTGATTGTGAGAGCGGCAAAGTCATCGCGCAGGGGAGTGTTAATACGAAAATCACCCACTCTCAGTCGCTTATGCCACTCACCGAAAGCGTACTCAAAGCGGCGGGATTGACATTCGCGGACATAGACGCATTCGCAGTTTCGAAGGGGCCGGGCTCGTTCACGGGTTTGCGAATCGGTGTAAGTGTTGTGAAAGGGCTTGCGTATTCGCTCAGCAAGCCTGTTTGCGGAGTTTCGACTTTGCTTGCCCACGCACATAATCTCATTGAACTCGATTGCACTGCTTGTGCGGTTATGGACGCGCGGCGGGGAGAGTTCTACAACGCGTTGTTTCGCATACAAGGCGCACAAATCACACGCCTCACTCCGGACCGTGCAATCACCGCAGAGGACTTAGCAAAGGAGCTGAAACATCACGACAATGTAATCCTCATCGGCGACGGCGCGGAACTTGCACATCACGTATTAACAACTGTCAACTCTCAAAGTGATTGGCAATTGTCAACTGTCAATTGTCAAGCGGTGGGGGTATGTTTCGCGGCGGTGTCTGAAAACGCGGAGAGTGAGTTTACAACAGCGGCGGCTCTCATGCCGGTGTATATCAGACGACCTCAAGCAGAGAGGGAAGCAGAAGAAAGGAAACAAACATCATGATTTTCATAGGTTCAGACCACGGAGGATATGCGACTAAGGAGTTCCTCAAGAAACAGCTTGAGCGGCGCAGGATTCCCTATACGGATTGCGGGTGCGACGGCTCAAGTGTCGATTATCCCGATATTGCAGAAGTTCTTTGTCGCAAAGTTCTCAAAGACTCGGCTAACAAGGGCGTTCTTGTCTGCGGAACAGGAATAGGTATGAGCATTGCCGCGAATAAAATCGCGGGAGTTCGCGCCGCTCTGTGTGCGGACTGGTACTCCGCAAAACTCACGCGGCAGCACAACAACTCGAATGTGCTGTGCCTCGGCGGCAGAACAATCGGCGAAGAAGTCGCGTGGGAGCTGCTCGAAATTTGGCTCAACACCGCGTATCCGGGCGACCCGCGACACGCGGCGCGAGTGGAGAAAGTCGCGGCGATTGAAGCATCAGAACGCGACTGCGGGTAAAGCAAAAGAAGAGCGATTCCGCCGCAGAAGCGGCTCTGCCGCTTCGCAGGCGGATAGCTTGACAAAGCAAAAGAAGAGCGATTCCGCCGCAGAAGCGGCTCTGCCGCTTCGCAGGCGGATAGCTTGACAAAAGCAAAAGAAGAGCGATTCCGCCGCAGAAGCGGCTCTGCCGCTTCGCAGGCGGATAGCTTGACAAAGCAAAAGAAGAGCGATTCCGCTAAAGTCGCAAAACTTGCGGCGGTGCAAGCCCGATTATGCTTCGCAACACTAACAGCGCGTCGTTTATGTCGAGGACACCGTCGCCGTTGAAGTCATGAGTCGAAACATGAGCGTTGTTCTCAAGCCCGATGATGTGCCGCAAAATCGCGAGTGCGTGGCTAATGTCGGCGATTTGCGGAGGAGTCGATGGTTCGGCGCAACAATCATTGCATTCAAATATGTCGCCGTAACCGTCGAGCATTTCGCTGAGCATTGCCGACAGCCGCTCAGTTGCGATATGGTCGCTCAGGCGAGAAGCCTCAGTAAGGGCATCGCCGCCGATTCCACGCGAAAAGCCGCCGCTTTCGAGCCAAATGCTGTTGTCGGCTTCGAAGGTAACGCTAATTCCCGCACTTCGAAGCACAGCAGTGAGCTGTGCTTCTTTTGCGGGCATTGTTCCGTATATGAGGCACTGCCCGCTGAGATAAAAGTATGCGAAAGTTTTTCGCAGATTGTCGTTTGACATGAACTCCGCGAACTCGTCGGGGTGATTTGCTTTGAGGAACGCCATATACTCGAGCGTCCAGAATGTAAACTCGTACAAAGCCAAGATACTGCCGAAAGCTGTCGAGGCGTAAGATGTGATTAGCGTCGCGGAGGGATTGTTCCAATCGTCCACACTCAAGACAATGCCGTTTCGAGCGATGAACTGCGCGACGTAGTCTGCCAAATCAGCAGTCAGACGCAAATCATAGTAATACGCGCCGAGTTCGTGCATTAACCCATACGCGCCGAGCAGGTTCGCTGATACTGTTTCATGGGGCGATACGTAGCTCCCGAAGCGGAAAGTCCGCAAATTGTCGGGGACTGACGCGACAGCTTGTGATGTGGGAATCCGTACCACTCCGTAACCTTCTGAGTTGGCGGTAACGCCGTGATAGTCAACGTAAAGCACCTCCCCGGCGACTAAGTGCCGCGATGGAAATCCGGGGTTGTTTCCGTGATAGCTGTGATAGTAGTAGTGTGCGGTATACTGCGCTGTTGTCATGAAAGTGTGTGCGTAATAGAACTCGATGAACTCTGATTCGCTCATCCCCCAATCTACCGCCGCGATTGGCAGAAAATATCTGCCGTCTTCACTGTGGTGCAGGATTGCGCGGCGAACCTCCTCGACTGTTTCGCGCTGAGTGGCAGTTGCTGTGTATGTCGGTGCAGACGCGCTTGCGGCAGTCGTGATTGCCGCGGTTATCAGCGCGAATGTGAGAAACAATGATGTGAGCCTTTGTGTGATTTTTGTTGTTGTCAAGATTCGCCCAAAGGACGGGCAAAGCCCGTCCTTTGGGCTTATCACTTCTTTTGCTTTCATGATGTTTTCCCCTCCAAATACATATCATAAATAGCAATCGACGCCGCCGCTTCCACGCAGGGAACGGCACGGGGAACTATGCAGGGGTCATGCCGCCCGCGAACGCTCAGGGGCGTGTTCTCGAGCCGTGAAAGGCTCACGCTGCACTGTTCTCGAGCGATTGAGGGAGTGGGCTTCACTGCAACTCGAAAGACTATGTCTGCACCTGTGGTAATCCCGCCGAGGATTCCCCCGGCGTTGTTGGAACAAAACGCAACAGACTCGCCGTCCATGACATACTCATCGTTGTTTTGCGAACCGCGCAGAGCCGCACCGGCAAATCCACTGCCGAACTCCAAGCCTTTGACTGCGGGAATGCCGAAGACAATCTGTGCTATACGGTTTTCGACACCGTCAAACATTGGCTCGCCGATTCCTGCGGGAACGCCCGACGCGACGCATTCAATCACACCGCCGACACTGTCGCCCTCTGCCTTCGCGGCGAGTATAGTTTGCTCAAAGTTCGCGGGGTTTGTTTCTGCTCCTATGCTGATGATTCGGGCGGTGATTTCCACGCCGAGCTTGTCTAAGATTTGCTTGCAAATCCCCCCTGCGATACACAGCGGAGCGGTCAATCTGCCTGAGAAATGCCCGCCCCCCGCGATGTCGTGGAACTCCCCGTATTTGATTTGCGCGGTATAGTCTGCGTGTCCGGGGCGGGGAACGTCGCGGAGTTCGCTGTAATCCCCCGAGCGGGTGTTGGTATTGCGAATAATCGCGGCTATAGGAGCGCCGCAAGTGTAGATAATAGGAGAGCATTCTGCGGGTTGTGAAAAACCGGAGAGAAACTCGACTTCGTCTGCTTCTTTTCGCGGCGTCGCCGTTTCTGTTCGCCCCGGGGCGCGACGGCTCATGAAGCCGCGCAGAGCGTCTGTGTCGATTGCAATTCCGGCGGGAAGCCCGTCAATCACCGCGCCAATCGCCGCCGAGTGGGACTGACCGAATATTTGCACTTTGATGTTCTTGCCGATTATTGAAGCCATTACTTGATTACCTCTTCTCTATAATGCCGCCGAGTTTCTGCAAATCCTCCCAAAAGTGCGGGTAAGACTTTTCCACCGCCTGCGCCCCTGTGATTGTTATGGGTTGCTCACCTTCTCCGACAAATTGGGTCGCGGCAATCGCCGCCGCCATCGCTATGCGGTGGTCGTTATGAGAGCTTACTGTTGCGCCGCCTTTGAGGGGCTTTCCTCCGCGAATTTCCAGCCCGTCGTCGGTTTCGGTGATGTCCGCGCCGAGGGCGTTCAGCACCTCCGCGACTGCCGCGAGGCGGTCGCTTTCCTTGAGCCGCAGCCGGGCGGCGTTGATAATCGTAGTCGTGCGGTTGTACCGAGTCGCGACTACTGCAATAATCGGCACAAGGTCGGGAAAATCTGCCGCATCTATTATCTCCGGGCAAGCTTCAGCTAACGCCTCGCTGCCCTCCGCGCGGCAGGGAAACCCTGCCTGCTTGGCAACTTCGTGGAAATTTGCTAACACGCTGACAATTGCGCGGTCGCCTTGCCGCGATTCAGAGTCCAAGCCAGTAACCTCTACTCCCGAAGCTAACCAGAATGCCGCGTTGCTCCAGTCGCCCTCAAGGACAACGCCGCTTTCGGGAGCGGTGTACTTCTGATTACCCGGGATTATGAATGTCGCTCTGTCGCTGTCGTAGATTACTTTTATACCGAATTGCGCAAGGGCGTCTAAAGTTAAATTTACATAAGAAGCAGACTCGAGGGTTCCCCACATCCGCAGCGTGCTTGTATCTTTCAAGAGCGGAAGCGCGAAGAGCAATCCCGATATGAACTGTGACGAAACTCCCGCGTCTAAAATATAATGCCCCGGAAGCAATTTTCCTTTAACTTTGAAGGGGTTTTCTACCCCCGCCGCGCTTTGGGGCGAGAGTGTACAGCCGTGTTTGCACAGCTCTTCATACAAGGGGGAAAGCGGTCGCGCGGGGAGGCGACCTTCTAAGCGAAACTCGACGTTTCGCCCGAGTGCGGCGACAATCGGGAGCAGTAAGCGGAAGGTAGTTCCCGACTCATTCGGGCGCAAAATCGGGCGTTTCTGCGCGATTGCAGTCAAGCATTCGATTGTCGCGTCAATGTCTTTGGAAATACCGCCGCAGTTCGGCAAAATACCGCCGTTGGCTAAAAAATTGCAAATCAAAGCGCGGTGAGCGACTGATTTTGAAACAATCGCTTCTACCGCGCCGCTTAATTTGCTCTTAGAAATCGTAACGTCCATATAACTCGTCCATTTCTATAGTAGTAAGTCGGCAATCGCCGATTTGCCGAACCTCGGCAATGGTAATCTGCCCGCCTGTTCGCTTTTTGTCCGCGAACGCCGCATTAATAAGCTCGTCGGGCGAGAAGTCCGTGGTCGTCGGCAGTCCGTAGCGTTGCAACAGGCTTGAGATTC
>WQXP01000065.1 GCA_009784765.1 Oscillospiraceae bacterium
CATGAAAATCGTGAGCGGGTTTTCTGCCGCCGGGTATGAAGTGACTGTCTACCCGACTGTTGCGGCGGGAGGCGCACAAACCAAAGCGCGAGAGTGCGGCGGGGATTATGACTTAGTCGTCTGCTACGGCGGCGACGGAACACTGTCTGAGCTAATCAACGGGCTTGCAGACGCAAGCGACGCGCCGACTACGCCCTTCAGCTTCATCACGGCGGGAACGTCGAACGATTTCGCAAAGACAGTCAATATGCCTGCGAATATCGAAAAAGCTGTGGCGAAAATCGTGGAGGGAAAGAACGCCCCCCTTGATTTAGGCGCGTTCAACGAACAGAAGTTCATCTATGTTGCCGCTTTCGGGCTGTTCACGTCGGTGTCGTATGTAGTTCCCCAAGAGGCGAAGAAAGCATTCGGGCACTTGGCATACGTCGCAGAGGGCGCGAGGCAGAGCTTAGACATTCAGAGCCATAAAATGCAGGTTGAATATGTGGGGGCAGACGGCGTTCACAAAACTGCGGAGGGCGAGTTCGCGGTGGGATTGGTCACCAACTCTGCGTCGGTTGCGGGAATGTTTAAGTTAGACCGTTCAGTGGTTAAATTAGACGACGGCAAGTTCGAGCTGATTTTAGTCCGCAAACCTGCAAACCCGCTTCTGTTAAGCAAGATTATCATGGACTTGTCCGTGTGGAAATTTCACCCGGAGTATGTCATATTCGAACAGGTGAGTGAAGTTAAATTCACGAGCGACAGCGAAGTCGCGTGGTGTCTTGACGGGGAGAGCGGCGGGCTTCATAAGGTCGCGAAAATCACGAATTTGTACAGAAAAGGGGTAATTCGAATCTGATGTTAGACGTATGCTTACCCGGAACAGGCGGGATGATGCCGCTGCCCAATCGCTGGCTGACTTGTTGCTGGATTGAACACCAAGGCGCGGCGATTCTGATTGACTGCGGCGAGGGAACGCAAATCGCGTTAAAGAAAGCGGGGTGCAAACCCCCGCGAATAGAGCTGTTGCTGATTACGCATTTCCACGCTGACCACTGCTCGGGCTTGCCGGGGATTTTGCTGACGCTTGCGAACTCAGCACGCACACACCCCCTGACAATCGCGGGGCCGGTGGGCTTGAAGCGCATAGTCGCGGCGTTGACTGTTATTGCGCCGCAGTTGCCATTTGAGTTAAACCTGACAGAGCTTGATTTTCGTGAGGGGAACATTCCCGAAACGCTGCACCTGCCGAACGTAGGCGGGCACGGGCATCATGAGGGCGGTTCACCCGTGCGGATTACTGCACTGCCGCTAAGGCACAGAGTCCCTTGCTTAGGTTATCGCGTCGAGTTAGTTCGAAAGCCGGTGTTTAATCCTGACAAAGCGCGAGAGCTCGATATTCCCGTGAAGCACTACAAAGCGTTGCACGGGGGGCAGAGCGTCGTTCTCGACGACGGGCGTGAGATTGAACCGCGCCAAGTGTTAGACGGCGCGAGGGCGTCTACTTGCGTCTGCTATTTCACAGACACCAAGCCAATCCCGCAAATGGCGGATTTTGCGAAAAGCGCAGACTTGCTAATCGCCGAGGGAATGTACTATGATGAGGCAATGCGCGATAAAATCGACGACAAGTATCATATGCTGTTTTCGGATGCGGCGCGGCTCGCGAACAAGAGCGGCGCGAAACGGCTCTGGCTTACACATTACAGCCCCGCGTTAGAGCGTCCGTGGGAGGGGGCAAAATCTGTTCAGCGGATTTTCGCGAATACGACAGTTTCGCGGGACGGGGAGAGAATTACAATCGGAGAGGGGTAGAACATGGGATTTTTTAAGCGCAAACCAAAAGAAAAAACAGAAGAAGTTGCAATAACAGAAGCGGCAGAAATAACAGCACCGGAAGAAGCAGCACAACCACAGGAAGAAATACCCGAAACAGAAGCACCGCCGCCGAAAAAACTCGGGCTTTTCGCGAAGCTCAAGGCAGGGTTGCAGAAAACCCGCGACTCTCTCGCAGGAGGAGTAAACCGTGTAGTCAACAGCTTTACTAAAATAGATGAAGACTTCTTTGAGCAGCTCGAAGAAGCACTCATTCTTGCGGACTTAGGCGCAGCGACTGCTGATGAAGTCTGTGAACAGCTCCGTGTGAAAATCAAACGCACAGGTGCGACAGAAACAAGCGTGATAACAGGAATGCTCCGGGAGATTATCGCCGAAATGCTCACAGGGGGCAATGATTTAGATTTATCGGGGAGTCCTGCGGTTATAATGGTAATCGGGGTGAACGGTGCGGGGAAAACCACGACAATCGGGAAGCTTGCGGCGAACCTGAAAGCCGAGGGCAAGAAAGTCATAGTCGCGGCGGCGGATACTTTCAGGGCGGCGGCAATCGAACAGTTAGCGGAGTGGGTGGCAAGGGCAAACGGCTTTGCCGTGCCCGCGCAGGGCGACGGAAGCCGCCCGGAGTTTCAAGCCGCAGGCGTGGATATAGTCCGACACGCGGAGGGGGCAGACCCTGCCGCAGTCGCGTATGACGCTTGCAACGCTGCCAGAGCACGCGGGGCAGACGTGGTGATTATCGACACGGCAGGGCGGCTTCATAACAAGCGGCACTTGATGGAAGAGCTGAAGAAAATCGCCCGCAGTGTAGACAAAGTGTTAGGGGAAGACACCCATACTCTCGAAACGCTGTTAGTACTCGATGCGACGACAGGGCAGAATGCCGTCAATCAGGCGCGGTTGTTCAGTGAGGCGACTCCTATCAGCGGAATTGTGTTGACTAAGCTTGACGGAACTGCGAAAGGCGGGATTATCGTTTCAATCAAGAACGAGCTGAACATTCCCGTGAAGCTTGTAGGCGTGGGCGAAAAAATCGACGACTTGCAGGCGTTTGTTCCCGAGGATTATGTGAATATCCTGTTCCCCGATGAACCCGCGTAGGGAACGCATTCATGCGTTCCGCCGATGTGCTAAAATCCAAACAAAAGGAATCAAAAACAATGAAAAAAATCATAATTGCGTCTAATAATGCGGGAAAAATCGCGGAGTTTAAGGCGATTCTCGCGCCGCTGAAAATCGAAGTGCTGAGCCAGTCGGAAGCGGGGGTTGAATTAGTCGCAGAGGAAACGGGCGACACTTTCGAGGAGAACGCAAGGCTCAAAGCGGCAGCGGTTATGGAAGAAATCGGGATGCTCGGGAGTGGCGCGGCAATAATCGCGGACGACTCGGGGCTGTGCGTTGATGCGCTGGGCGGTAATCCCGGAGTACAGTCCGCGAATTACGACAACGAGTGGCTGTTAGAGCAACTCAAGGGCGTTCCCGAAGGCAAGCGCGGGGCGAAATTCGTGTGCGTGCTGTGCATAATCGACGATAAAGGAGCAGCCTTCATTCGCGAGCAGTGTGAGGGGGCGATTACTCTCGCGCCGAAAGGCGACAGCGGCTTCGGGTATGACCCGGTGTTTCTGCCGAAAGGGGACAAAAAGACATTCGCGGAAATGAAGCCGAGCAAAAAGAACGCAATCAGCCACCGAGGATTGGCGTTAGCGAAACTCACGGAGGGATTAGTGTAATGAAGATAGCAGTGTTCGGCGGCGCATTCGACCCGCCTCATCATGGGCATATCGCTTTGGTGAAAGAGATTCAGAGCCAAGTTAAGCCCGACAAATTCCTGATTATCCCTACAGGAATCGCGCCTCACAAACCAATTGAGACAGACTACGCCACGCGATTGGCTCTGTGCAAAGGGGCGTTTGTGAATTGCGGCGATAATGTGGAAATAAGCGAAGCCGAAAACACAGGTTTGCCGAACTACACCGTTGATACACTCCGTAAACTTCATGAGTTGTACCCCGGCGCGAGTTTTGTCTTAGCAGTGGGTTCAGACGCATTCGACGGGCTTGACACATGGCGAGACCCGGAGCAAATCCGCGAATTATGCGAAGTGGTGCAGGTATCGCGTGACATAGTGCAGATTTCGTCGTCGCAAATCCGCGATAAGTTCCTCAAGCGCAAGAGATATGTCCACAGCCTCAACGTAGCAATCAAATGCGGAGAGTTGGCGAAACACCACGGCTTGAGCCTTGCGGAAAGGGAAAAAGCCTACATCGCAGGGTTATATCACGATATTGAGAAAAGCATAGAGAAGCGGTTCGAGAGTTTTCCGACGTGGCTCGAAAACGAGTATGGGGCTGACCCCGTGGAAAAAGCACACCCAAAACTCTGGCACGGAATCGCAGGGGCGGTTTACGTCCGCGACGAGCTGAAAATCCACGATGATGACATTCTCAACGCGATTCGTTTCCACACGATTGCCCGTGCGTGTATGAGCGAGGTTGAGAAAATCGTGTATGTGTCCGACAAAGTTTCCCCGGAGCGTGAGGCCGAAGAACTCGTGCCGCTGCGCCGCTTAGCTTACGAGGATTTAGACGCGGCGCTTTACTCTTCTATTATGTATCTCAGGGAAGGCATGACGCTCCCTGCCTGTACCGAAGCGGCCTGCGAGTGTTATGAACAAATCTTGCACAAAAGGAAGGAAGCTAAAGAAGAGATGAGCCCAAAGGGCGGGCTTTGCCCGTCCGAAGGGCAAATCTTGACAGTAGAAAGGAATCAAAAATGATGGCAAAAAATTTAGACGACACGCAAATCCTGCGAACAGCAGTGAACGCCCTTGACGACAAGAAGGGAGACGAGCTGAAGCTCATCAAAATCGCAGACGTTTCTTCCCTCGCGAATTACTTTTTAATCGCGACGGGCAACAGCTCCACTCATGTAAAGACCTTAGCCGATGAGGTTGAGGCGAAGCTGAAAGCGCAAGGGGAAATGCCGAGACGCACAGAAGGCTATCGCGGGGCAGACTGGATTATTCTCGATTACGCAAGCGTGATTGTTCACGTTTTCTACAAAGAAACCCGCGAGTTCTACGACCTTGAGCGGCTCTGGGAAGAGGGCGAAGAAGTTGACATTTCGGCTTTCTTGAAATAGGTTACCACAAACAATGGGGAGGGTGAATCAATGCAATCTGTTTTAATCGTCGGCGGTGGTGGGCGTGAACACGCGATAATCGCCGTATTAGCGAAGTCGCCCCGAGTCAGGCAGCTTCACGCCGCGCCGGGCAACGGCGGAATCGCGGAGCTGGCGCAGTGCCGCAACGTCGCGGCGACGGACGTGGCAGGGGTAGTCGCCTTAGCGAAGAGCCTCGAAGTCGATTGGGTGTTCGTCGCCCCCGATGACCCGTTAGTCCTCGGAATGGTGGACGCTCTCGAAGCAGAGGGCTTCAAAACTTTCGGGCCGCGAAAAAACGCCGCAATCCTTGAAGGAAGCAAAGCTTTCTCGAAAGCGTTCATGGCACGAAACAACATTCCGAGTGCCGATTACGCGGAGTTCACGGATTGCGATAAAGCAGTTGCGTATATTCAGGCGCGAAACAGCTATCCCGCAGTGATTAAGTACGACGGCTTGGCACTCGGAAAAGGCGTGATTATTGCGCAAGACGAAGCTGAGGCAATCGCGGCAATCCGCGCTATGTTAGTTGAGAACAAATTCGGCGACGCGGGCATAATCATCGAAGAGTTCCTGCAAGGGCAAGAGGTAACGGTGTTAGCGTTCACAGACGGGAAGACAGTCGTTCCTATGCCGCCGAGTACCGACCATAAGCGTGCTTTTGACGGCGACACGGGCCCGAACACAGGGGGAATGGGCGTAGTCGCGGGGGGGGCTGCCCTGCCCTACTGGAGCGGGCAAATCGCCGACGAGTGCATGAAGCGGATTTTTGAGCCGACAGTCAAAGCAATGGCAGAAGAAGGACGGGCTTTCAAAGGCTGCTTATACTTCGGGTTGATGTTGACTGAGCAGGGCGTAAAAGTAATCGAGTACAACTGCCGCTTCGGAGACCCGGAGGCGCAAGCGATTCTGCCGCTGCTGGAGACGGACTTATTCGCGATTATGGAAGCAATCGAGCAAGAACGCTTAGCTGAGCTTGACATTCGCTTTTCGAACAAAGCTTCCGCTTGCGTAGTAATGGCGAGCGGCGGTTATCCCGAAAAGTACACGACGGGGTATGAGATTAGCGGGCTTAAGAAAACAGAGGGCGTGTTTCACGCAGGAACAAAGCTTGATGACAGCGGCAAGCCAGTAACGTCAGGAGGGCGTGTCTTAGCTGTAACAGCAGTCGCGGAGGATTTGCCGACAGCTCTTGCGCGTGCCTATGAGGGCGTAGAGTGCATCAGCTTCAAAGATGCGCATTATCGCCGTGATATTGGCAGAGCGGCTTTATGCCAAGAGTGTTGTGATAATCGTGTTTGAAATCAAGAAACCTTTCGCAGTCAGCGAGAGGTTTCTGCCGTTTATGCGCAGATATTCACGGGGAATTCCTTGAGCGCGTTCTAACAGAGCGTCGTCAGCTTCAATCCCGACGCACAGCCGCAACCCGAGCATGACCCGCTCATCACGAGAGCAGGGGTTTTCGTCTGTAGCATAGCACGCCCCCGACTCGTTTTGCGCAAATCGCTTGCCGCCGTAGCAAGAATGCGCCGTCGCCCCGATTCCGATGTAGTCCTCACAGTTCCAATACTTGAGGTTGTGGCGGCAAGGCTTCCCCCAGTTGCTGATTTCATACTGGGCGGG
>WQXP01000066.1 GCA_009784765.1 Oscillospiraceae bacterium
GAGCGGCGTTACTTCCAAATACAGCGAAATGTATGATATAACCACAGTCAAAACCAATGCCAAGGGCAGTGAAAGTGCTGCTAAAACCACCGCGAACCGCTTCATAAACCGTGAGGCGGTAACTCTGCCGCTGATTTGGCATTTACCGTCGTCATACTCGAAAATCTCTCCTGTGAACATCGTATCGCAAAAATCTCCGCCATAATTATGATAGTAATATAAAATGTATCTGCGGGTTTTAGAATCGTGAGAATGAATATACATAGGGCTGCCCTTGACTTTCTTGCCTCTGTTAATCCGCTTCCCAACATCGAGTGCGGTCTGCTTCCACTTTTCGCGGGCTTTCTCGGGGCTGAGTTCCCCATCTAAAACTATATCTGCTTTGAATGGTGAGGTCATTGTACTCTCACTCCTTGCTTATTCTTTTTTCGGCGATTTCATACACTTCATCATCAGCGCGAGCGGCAACAACAATGATTTTCATAACATCGTCAACACGAATTAGCTGATAAACCACGCGAATCCCAGATTTTTTCAGCTTAATTTTCAAACACCCCGCAAGATTGCCGCTAACCGCTTTATCAAATTTTCTGCGTTCTTCTCTTGCTTCTTCCATAAATTCTAACGTCCATCGCCTCATTCTAATTCAACGTCCTCCATATCAGCGAGGTCGGCACGAGTAAGCCCATCTTTCGCGAGAATTTCATCAAAAGTATACGTTTTTCCGCTGGTGTTTTTTAATCTTTCCTCCGCAAGAGCAAGCAACCACTGATTTTCAAGCATTTCCTCCATTTGCTCGCGTGTCATAACAACATATTGCGGAGCGTCTTTGCGCTTGATTTCCGCAAGAATTGCCTCTACATCACATACAGGAACAAACGTGTTTGTGGTACTGTTCAGTTGCAAAAAGTTACTCATACCTCTACCCTCCTCCCGTCGATGAACACCGCTTCCGGTGTAGTCAACACATCGTAGAACTCCCCCGCGCCGCCGCGCATAATCACAATGTCTGCATCTTTGCCGACTTCCAGCGAGCCTACCCGTTCATACACTCCGCAGAGCCGCGCCGCATCAGCGGTAATCGCCCGTAATCCGATGTCTTTGCTTAACCCTCCGCGAATCGCAAGCCCCGCCGACAGCGGTAAATACTGCACGGGAATGACAGGGTGGTCTGTGGCGATTGCGAACAGAACCCCCGCCGATTCGAGCTTTGCGGCAGTCGTGATTGTATGCCCCGCGAGTTCCGGTTTGCTTCTGTCACACAGAACAGGCCCGATAATCACGCCTATGTCGCCACTTTCCGCGAGTTCGCCTGCTATATCCGCCGCCTCAGTGGCATGGAGCAGAGTGAGCCGCAGGTCAAACTCACGGGCGATTCTCATAGCGGTGAAAATATCGTCTGTTCTGTGGGCGTGGGCATGAACAGGGATTTCCCGCCGTAACACAGGCAACAGAGCCTCACACTTCATGTCGAACTCGGGCAAGTCAGACTCCGGGTCCCCCTCGTGCTTTTCAATCGCCTCGAGATAACGCCGCGCCTTAAACAATTGCTCGCGAATAATCGCCGCAGTTGCCATTCGGGTTACGGGGGCTTCACTGCGTTCGCGGTATACCATCTTGGGGTTTTCGCCGAAAGCGAACTTCATCGCCGCAGGTGCTTTTATGACGCGCCGTTCTATATCAGATTTAGAGCCGCCCGCAGTCTTCATGACAAGGAACTGCCCGCCAATCGGATTGGCACTCCCCGGGCCGCACATGACTGTTGTTATCCCTGCCCGCGCCGCTTCCGTGAAGCAAAAGTCCGCAGGATTAACCATATCAATCCCACGCAGATGAGGTGTCGAAGGGTCGGTGGTTTCGTTGCCGTCGTCGCCTTCGATTCCCTCGCCGTTGCCCCACACGCCTACATGGGCGTGAGCGTCTACGAACCCCGGCAAAACAGCCGCGCCGTTGGCGTTGTAATCACCGCCGTCGGTTTTCGGGCAATCACTCATATCGCCGACTGCCGTGATTTTGCCTGTCTGTTCATCAAACTCAACAAAGCCGCTTTCGATTATCGTACTTGCCGCGTCAAGGGCATGAACTTTCGCATTGTATATGAGCATTGGTCAGTTATCTCTTCTTTCCTATTTCGCTGATTGATACGACTTCGACAACAAAATTCGCAATCCTGTCCGAAAGAACGTTGAGGCTGCAGTCATTACCGTCGATTACGTCCTGCGAACTCTCGAAATATATGCCTTGACGCGCCTTGAACAGCGTTTCAAGCTCTTCCCGGGATTTCGCAAGAGGGCGTGCGCCTTTGCTCTCATCTTGTGAGTCTTTGAGTATGCGATTATAGCAAAGTTCAAAGTCACAGTCAATAAAGATTGACGCACCGAACTCGTTAATAAGCGCGGCGTTCTTCGGGTCTATTATTGTCCCCCCCCCGAGTGCGACAATCAATGCTTTCGTGGTAATTAGCGACGCCGCAGATATAACAAGCCCGAGTGTCGCGGCTTCGGCGCGTCGAAAATAAGCTTCACCGTGTTTTTCGAAAACTTCGGCAATTGGTTTACCCAGCGTTTTTTCGGTTTCGCTGTCTAAGTCAACAAAAGACACTCCGATTTTTTTTGCCGCCATTTCCCCCGCAGTGGTCTTGCCGCTTCCCATGAATCCGCTGAGGAAAAAGAGCTTCGCTTTCGGTTTCGCCAAATCTTGAAATGATTGCGCTTTCTGCGCTTTTGAGGATTTTTGTACTTTTTTAGTAGCCATGATTGTTTTACAACCTTTCTTCACATTCTTTTATGATTTTAGCGGCGTCATCGTCGCTGATTTGAATTTCGTCGCCGTTCCAGATTTTTTCCGCCATAATCGCTTGATGCACAAGCATAGCCATACCGCCGAGGGTTTGCGCGCCGCGCTTTTGCGCCTCTTTCAAAAGCTTCGTCGGGCAAGGATTATACACCGCATCAAACACGTGCTTAGCTCTGCCGATAACAGCACTGCAAAGGGGAAGCTCATCTGCATTCGGGTGCATTCCGCAAGGGGTCGCGTTCAAGAGCAGGTCATAATCGTTGACTATATTCAGCGAATCAGCGTAAGTTATACGAACTCTCGTTCCTTGCGACGGCGTATATTGCCCTAAAGTCAGGGTGTTTACTGCGGTGCGTCCTGTGGCTGAAGAGGTCTTGTCTGCTGCAGGCGTTCCATACACCGCAATATCGCGGGAGAGTTTCGCGGCGGCTTTCTCTTCCGACGGGTCTCGCCGAATCGCAAGAGTTAAATTCGCATTGGCTTTCGCCGCCTCGAACGCCATCATTCGCGCCGTTCCGCCACACCCGAGAAGCAAAACTTTCTTTCGCGTAAGGGTAGCCCCGAGAAGCTCAAGGGCTTTGAGAAATCCGTACCCGTCTGTGTTATACCCAATTCGATGAGACTTTTTGCCGAGCCCGTCGTCTGTTTCAAATATTTTGACACAGTTTACCGCTCCGTAATCAGCGGCACTCGCGTCAAGCTTGTCTAAAAAAGGGATTATTTCTGTTTTATAGGGGATTGTAACATTAAACCCTTGCAACTCACGCAGATTTTGCCCTTTCAGCGAAAGCTCTTCCGGGGCAACTTCGTAGAGTGCGTATTCGCATTTGTCCTCAAGCCCGCAGAGTTCGAAAATCCGACGATGTATATAGTCTGACAGAGAATGCCCTAAAGGATAGCCGAGCAATCCGTACTTTTTGACATTTTGATTCATTGCTGATTACGCCTCCTCAATTGTTCTCGCCAAACTTGCTTCGTCTTCGACGTTGTATGTCTTCACGTTTACCAGCGTTTTGCCCACAAGCCCGGACAAGATTTTCCCCGGCCCCGTTTCGATATAAGTGCTGTACCCCTTCGAATGTATTTTCTTCAACTGCGCCGCGAACATAACGGGGGAAACTATGTGCATTGCCAAATAGTCGGCGTTGATATGTTCGATTCTCCCCCCGGTAACATTTGAGTAGAAATTCGCTTTCGGCTCAGCAAAAGAGATTCCCGAAATCGCTTCTTTGAACTCTTCACTCGCCGCGTTCATGAGCTTTGTGTGAAATGCCCCGGACACTTTCAGCCGCACGCACTTCACACGCGGCGCATCGGGGACTTTTTTTGCGAGTATCTCCGCTTTGGCTAAAGCCGCCTCTTCCCCGGCAATTACGCACTGGAGGGGGGAGTTGAAGTTCGCAAGTGTCGCGAAAAAACCCATGATACGGAGTTTATCGCAAATCGCCGTTACCTGCTGATGTGAAAGCCCGATAATCGCCGTCATTCCCCCGGGATTGGTTTTGCCCGCCCGCGACATAATCTCTGCCCGTACTTTGATTGCCTTAAACCCACTCTCCATATCAAGAACACCGCAGCTCACAAGGGCGGCGTATTCGCCTAAGGAATGCCCTGCGCTGTCGTTATATTCGCCGGTGAGAAATCTTGACGCCTGCCCGGCAATCTGCATAGAATACAGCGAAACAAGGGACGCAGCGAAAATCGCGGGCTGGGCATACAGCGTGTCGGCTAATTTTGCCGACGCCTGTGTGCTTTCGCCGTCGTCTTGTGTAAATAAAAGGCTTTTTAAGTCATACCCGAGAATGTCCGCGCCGCATTCGAAAACGGCTTTAATCTTAGGAGAACTGCCGAATTTCTCAGCTAATTCCCGCAACATTCCCGGGGATTGTGAACCTTGACCCGGAAAAAGTAGAATTTTTTTGTTGCTCATACGTGCAAACCCCCTTGACAAATCGAAAAAATTTTGGTAGAATTAAGTTTAATTGGTGCATACTTATAATATTATATACTATTTCTGTCATAAAATCAAGTCGTTTTCCAAAAATAATAGTCAGGAGAATTTTAAGCCTATGCAATCAGGCATAAAAATATTAGGGACAGGTTGTTTCGAACCCGATTTAATCGTCAGTAACAGCGATTTTTCCCACATCGCGAAGCTCGAAACAGACGACGAGTGGATAACCTCCCGCACGGGAATCCGTCAGCGACGGTTTTGCCAAACGACAAATCTTGATATGATGACTCGTGCTGCAAAGGCTGCCCTTGAAAACGCAGGTGTTTCCCCCGACGAAATCGACGCGATTATCGTTTCAACTGCTACTCCGCAGTTTTTCTATCCCTCTATGTCTTGCTTGGTTCAAAACACAGTCGGTGTGAAGAACGCCTTTGCGATTGACGTTCACGCCGCTTGTACCGGATTTGTCAACGCCCTTGACATAGCGCGAAATTACCTGAGCCTCCCGGACACGGGTGTTAAGAAAGCCTTAGTTGTTGCAGGGGAAATGCTGTCTAATCAAGCAGACTTCACCGACCGTTCTACCTGTGTTCTTTTCGGAGACGGCGCAGGAGCAGTGGTAATCGAAAGGGCAGCGCATAAGCAGTATTCTTGCATTCTCGGCGCGAAAGGCGAGGATTTCGGCGACATCGCCCTTTATTGCAAAGTTCCCTATGCGCGAAACAGCCCTTTCCCGAGTGCCGATAATGACGACAGCTATAAGCCGTATCTTCAGATGGACGGAAAAGCAGTTTACAAATTCGCGTCAGACATTATGCCGCGAATGGTCAAGGCAGTCTGCGAGAAAGCAGGGCTTGCACTTTCAGACATTGATTTGCTGATTCCGCACCAAGCGAACATTCGCATAATCAAATCTGCTATGCGAAACCTTGACATTCCTGATGAGCGTGTATATGTCAACATTCATGATACGGGAAACATCTCAAGCGCGTGTATCCCGGTCTGTCTTGATGAGCTTAGCAGGGCAAATCGGCTGAAAAGCGGAATGAAAGTCTGCTTGGTGGCATTCGGCGCAGGATTGACTTTCGGCTCTATAATTCTCGAAATATAAATGGGGAGGTATAACATGACTACTAAAATAACAGAGCTTCTCGGTATAAAATACCCGATTTTGCAAGGGGGAATGGCGTGGGTGTCTGAACATAATCTTGCTGCCGCTGTTTCGAATGCGGGCGGCGCGGGGATTATCGCGGGGGGGAATGCTCCTGCTTCGGTGATTCGCGACGAAATCGCGAAATGCAAAGCTCTCACAGACAAGCCTTTCGGGCTGAACATAATGCTCATGTCGCCTAATGCGGAAGATTTGGCGCAGTTAGCCATTGACGAAAAGTTAGCTTTTGTTACGACAGGTGCGGGAAATCCCGGCAAGTTCATTGAAGCTTGGAAAGCGGCGGGAGTCAAAGTAATCCCCGTAGTACCGAGCGTTGCACTCGCGAAACGCATGGTGCGTTCAGGGGCAGACGCAGTCATAGCCGAAGGCGGCGAAGCAGGCGGACATATCGGGGAAACATCGACTATGTGCCTTGTCCCGCAAGTCGCGGACGCGGTGGGGGCTGAAGTTCCGGTCATAGCGGCAGGAGGAATCGCTGACGGCCGCGGGGTCGCGGCGGCGTTTATGCTCGGTGCAAGGGGCGTTCAAATAGGGACGCGCTTCTTGAGCGCGACAGAGTGCCAAATCCATCAAATTTATAAAGACACCGTAATCAAAGCGAAAGACACCGATTCAATCGTAAC
>WQXP01000067.1 GCA_009784765.1 Oscillospiraceae bacterium
CAGTGCATCAAGAACTCGGCGATTTTATCGCAGACAGGCTTCTGCAGAAGCCCGTTTCAATCAAGAAAAAAATCGACGACACGCAGCAAGCAACAAACACCCCCTCGTCTTCTGCAACCTTGAACGACAAACCCGAAAAAAGCAAGAAAGGCGGAAAAAAATAAGATGTCTCCTTATGTTGCAATAACCACCATGAACGTCGGCGGGCGTGAATTCATATTGGCGGAAGTCGCCCGCGGGAAGAGTAAGCTCGGCGTTTTCAGGCACACCACAACCGCGAGTACTTCTACCGATGTATTTTTCATGGACGATGAACCCGTAATCAACATTTTCAACCCCTACACCCTTAATGAAACCGCCGATAAAATCATACACCAAGTTTCGGCGTGGGAAAAAGTTGATGACCCTATTTCTGTACGGCTCACCGCCGCGATTGACAACTTCTACCTCTATGAGCAAGGCTTGGCGCGTTCGATGCTCCCTGTGCTTGAACTGCTCAGCCCCGGGCTTTATGTAATCCATGAGGCGCAGGTTCACCCATGCGACGGTGCGGGGCGATTCTTTTGGTCGGCATACACCAACCCGCAGGCATACGGAGGAACTTCCGAGAAGAACTCGGCAATCGGGCATAATAATTTCACGCCGAGTTTTCTTATTCCTACGCGCCACCCGGCTGACTTTCGGTTGCAGCGAATGATGGAGTGCGAAGAAAACCTCAAGAAAGGCAAAACCCTTGCGGGAATCGCGTATCATGTTGTGGGAATGTTCTCTGCCCTCCTTGAAGGGCACCACAGTGCTACAGCCGCCCTTAATAACGATATTCGCTTCAAATGTATCATGATTGAGCCTCTCAACGGCATTATGTACAATAACTTAGAAGGCATAGCGAGCCTTGGTAAAGCTACGGGCAAAGTGATTGTCCGCGACGACGATAACCGCAGGATTGTTGCGCTTTCCTGCCCCTATGTCAACATTCCCCTTGAGGAACTGCCCGATGATTCCCTTGAGCGTTTCCTGATTTCCCGCAAGAGTATCAAGCCGATTTCTTACAGCGTAATCCGCACAAAGATGAACAAATCCGCCAAGACAATCAGCAAGCGTGCTATTCCTATGGCGATTTATGACAAGTCGGCACAGCTTCCGCGTCATGCAATGGTAGAGGAAGCCGCCGCGATTGATTACCTGTCCGAAGAGCAACTTGAGGCTTTGGTGTCCGGGGAAGTCAAACACAATGACGATTACATCATCTCGTCGAACTTGCACACGAGTATCGGCGCGGCGTGTAACTATCTCCACGTGCTTGATTTTGAGCGGTTCTTGACTTTTACTGTAGGAATCCTCAAAAACGAAGAACTTGTTTCCGTTCACAAGTTTGTCGCAGAACGCCTGTTCGGGATTATTCACCCGTCAATCCATGAGTATTTTGCAGAAATCTTCAAAATCGGCGTTGAGAAAGCATTCGTTGCAGGAAAGCCGATTGAGGAATTTGACGACGGAATTATATTCGATGTTTCACGTAAGTATATGGTTAAGTGGGAAGAACACTTAGCCATGCGTGAGGCGGCAGAAAACAGCTATGACAACAAACGCAAACGCCAAGATATGAATAAGAAAAAAATCACGGAAGGTCAAGGCATTGCAACCCTTGAAGCCGCCGCACGCGGGCTTGGGCTTAACTCTGCCCCTCCTGAGGGAATCAGAACTTAATTAACATCAATTACAAGAATAAAGGCGGCTGAAACAGCCGCCTTTATGAGTAAAATTACAGACCTAACAACATCTGCGTTTCTTTGGCAATCATCAGCTCTTCGTTCGTCGGAACAATCCAGACTTCGACTTTGCTGCCCTCTTTGCTGATTTTCGAGAAAGTCGCCCGAGTTTCGGGGAGTGCGTTCTTGGTTTCGTCGAAATCAATGCCGAGGAACTCCATATCAAGGCAGGCATCACTGCGAATGTCCCAAGCGTTTTCTCCGATTCCGCCGGTGAAGATTACTGCGTCAATCCCGCCCATAGCAGCAGCGTATGCGCCGATGTATTTCTTGATTTGGTAACGCAGCATCGCCGTGGCGAGGATTGCGCGCTTATCGCCTTTATAGGCCGCCGCCATAATCTCGCGATTGTCGGAGAATCCGCCGATTCCGAGAAGCCCCGATTGCTTATTCATGTAAGAATCCATTTCATCTGCAGTCATGTTCAGTTGCTTTTGCAGATAAGTTACCACCGACGGGTCGAGTGCGCCGCAGCGTGTTCCCATAAGAACGCCGTCAAGGGGGGTGAAGCCCATGGTGGTGTCGATTGATTTGCCGTTGCAAATCGCAGTAACCGATGAGCCGTTGCCTAAGTGGCAAGACACGATTTTAAGGCTCGAGAGCTTGCGACCGGTGTTTTCAGCCAAATACGCGCTGACAAATCTGTGAGAAGAGCCGTGGAAGCCATATTTACGAATGCCGTGCTTTTCATAGCATTCATAAGGCAAGCCGTAAGTGAAAGCAAAGTCGGGAATAGTTTGGTGAAACGCTGTGTCAAAGACCCCTGCTTGAGGGACAGTCGCAGGAATAACTTTGCTGCAGGCGCGGATTGCAACTGCGTTCGCAGGGTTGTGAAGCGGCGCGAAAGCTTTCAGCTCTTCGATTTTCGCGATGACCTCTTCGGTGATTTTCACGGTTTTGCTGAAAACTTCACCACCGTGAACCACGCGATGCCCTACTGCGTGAATCTCCACGCCGACGGGTAACGACTTGACTACGGACTCAAAGGCTTCGGTGTGGTCGGCGAAGTCTCCGCCTTCAATCCCTATGCGCTCACAGTTACCTTTGGCGATTGCCGTTTCAGTCTTCATGTCGATTAGCTGGTATTTGAGAGACGAACTCCCTGCGTTGATTACGAGTATGTTCATGGTTTTTACTACCTTTCTTATATTACTTATTTAAGTTTACCATATAAGTGAAAATAAATCAAGCCTTTTTGAGGAGAAATTTTATGAAACCAGCAATTATTATAGCAGAATACAATCCCTTCCATAACGGGCATAAATATCACATAGAGCAGACACGCGCCCTCACAGGGGCGACTCATGTGGTCGCGATTATGAGCGGAAACTTCACTCAGCGGGGGGACACGGCGATTGTTCCGAAACATATTCGCGCAAGGGCCGCTGTCGCCGGCGGCGCAGATTTAGTGATAGAGCTGCCTGTTGCTTTCGCACTGTCGAGTGCGGAGCAGTTCGCACTCGGCGCAGTCCGGCTTGCGAACGCTCTGTGCGACAACGTCGGTGAGTCTGTGCTTAGTTTCGGGAGCGAATGCGGCGAACTTAACCTCCTCGAAGAGGCGGCGGGGGCAGTAACATACGCGGCAACCACGGACGACTTTTTCGGGGCAATGAAACGCGGAAAAAGCTACCCCGCCGCGCTTCAAGCCGCCGTGGAAGAACACTACAGCGACGATGTAGTACAGGTTCTCGCAAGCCCGAACAACACCCTCGGAGTGGAGTATCTGAAAGCCTTATCCGAAACAGGCTCGCGCATAAAGCCCTTCACGATTCCGCGAATCGGCGCAGGACACGATGAACAGTTGACAGTTGACGGCGGGGTAGCAAGTGCCATGCAGATTCGCTCTCTGTTGCTTTCGGGAAAAGCCGCGGACGCACTCACGCCCATGGAGTTCGGGCAAGACACGGACTTCGCAGACATCAAACGCTTAGAAATCGCGATTTTGTCAAAGCTTCGCACCATGTCGCCCAAAGACATAAGAAAAGCCCCCAACGTAGGGGGAGGATTAGAGAATCGTTTATTCAACGGGGTACGCCTTGCGCGAAACCTGAACGAGCTGCACTGCTTAGCTAAAACCAAACGCTACACTCTTGCCCGCATTCGCAGAGCAGTACTCTGCTGTTTCCTCGGGATTACACAGAGCGATGTAAAACTCGGGGTGCAGTACGTCCGCATTCTCGCAATGAACTCTCGGGGCAAAGAACTCATCTCGGCGGCTTCTGCCGGCGGCTGCCCCCTCCCGATTGACACCTCAGCGGCGGCACTCAGCAAAAAGAACGACTCTGCTCTGCGGCAGGCAGCCCTCGAAGACCGCTGTACCAACATTTACGGGCTTGCATTCGAAAAGCCCCTGCCCTGCGGACGTGAGTTCACCGAAAAGCCTATTATTTCAGACGGGATTTCGCCTTAATATTTGTCAAGATTCGCCCTACGGACGGGCAAAGCCCGCCCTTTGGGCTTATCTCTTCTTTTACCTTAATTCTTAGCTCGCGTTTTCGCAGGAAGCACACCGACTAACTTGTCAATGAACCGCTCATCAGGGTTAAACAAAAGGTTTACTTTCCCGTAAGCTTCGTGATTGACAACAAGGCAAAATAACCCGACAAGGCTGTTGTCATGAGCCGCGACAGTAACATCGACAGCAGTTGAGTTCTCGGGCGAGTATGCACCGAAGCTTTCCGCGTTCTTGAGGTTGAGCGTAATCATGCGCTTTCGCTTAGCCTTGCCCGTGATTTTGTCTATATCAAGCTCTTGATTAGTGAGAATGTACTCATACTCCGTGTGCATACTTCGGACATAATAATTCGCGACCCACAGAATCCCCGGTATAATCAGCAAAGTCAGTGCCACTCCGGTAAGAATCATCGCAAGGAAGCAAAACAAGCACATCAGCGCCGCAAGAATAATCAGCCCGGCTTTTGCGAATTGCGCGCGAGTGTCGGGCTTTTTAGTAACAAGTTGTTCGATGAATGTGTCCATAAATGTCTTCCTTTAGTTGTTGTCAAGATTCGCCTTTGTCTGCCCCCTCGCCATCAGTGATTTGCACTTTGCAACCATGTTGGCATAAATGCTCTGCAAAAGGATTTTTTTATATCTTTTCATAGCCTACCCCCTCACTAATTCAATCCGTATATTCCTTTCGATTCGGGTTAATCTAACAGCATGAAAAAACAAAACAAAAACACTCGAAATAATCCGAGCCCCTCTGTGGTGGCGTTCGAGTCTGCCCTTGCATACAACCCCATGATTAGGGCGCGTGAAATAATCCCGATGATGACACAATCAGACGACCCTATGGGTTCATACACGGGAACATTCGCAGACAATCACGACAAAACCCCGATTCAAGACGCAGACGACCTGTAATTCTTGAGTGCCTGAGCCAATTGTGCGGGGCAAGACGATGTTCTTGCTCCGCATTTGATATTCTCAAGGCGGCTGATTACATCATCGACTTTCATTCCCACGACTAATCGCGCAATCCCGGCAGAGTTCCCCTGGCACCCCCCGGAAATCATAACCTCGCTGATTGTGTTATCGCCGCTGAGGGAAAACTCAATCTCCCGGGCGCAAACTCCGTTGGGTTTGTATTGATGTTTCATGTGTGTGTGTTTCCTTTCAAACATTTGCATTAATTTTTGCCCTTTTCTTTCCTTTTATACGTGCGACATTCGCGGCATCAGTCGTGTATGCGCCCGGTGGAATGGGGTAGTGGTTGTAGAACCCGTGGAAATCCGAGCCGCCGGTTACAATGAGGTCGTGCTTCCGTGCGACTGCAAGCATACGCGCGAGCATGGCTTGCTTATCGTCCTCAGAAACGCCTTCGCGCATAAACACAGAGCTGTGATACGCTTCGACACCGTCAATCATGCCGCTTTCGGCTAATTCTTCGAGTAAATCGAAATTGTCATACACGTTGGGGTGTGCAAGAACCGCCACCCCCCCTGCTGAGCGGACTAATCGCGTGACGAATTTAACTTCGGGACACTGCTCAATCTCATTGCAGACTATTTCGGCACAAAGCCCGTGTTTATAGTCGAACAGTTCGCGGTAAGTATCACCGTAGAGTTCCGTCGCATAGCCATAATCCATGAGTGCGTGCATTATGTGGCTCTTATAAATGATTTTGCTCCCCGTGGCGTACTTGAGTATGTTATCGAAAGCAATCGTGGGGTAACGCTCAATAACCTTGTTCGCGAGTGCTTTTCCGCGCTTCTTGCGTTCATCAGACGTTCGCAAACATAACCCCTCGAGACGGTCGGGGTTCTGCGGATTATAACAGAGGATATGCGCTTTATTCCCGCGAGAGCTGTCGTAGGCGGACAATTCCACAGCGGGAATGACCTCCACCCCGAGCCGCTTACCGAGAATAGTCGCCCGCGACAGCGATGACAGCGTGTCGTGGTCGGTAATCGCGATACAATCAAGCTTGTTGCGCTTAGCTTGTTCGAGCAGCTCCTGAATCCCGAGAGAGCCGTCTGACAATGTCGTATGGCAATGTAAATCTGCGTTCATGGCTTCGCCACCCCCTTGGTATTTCAATGTCAAGCTATCCGCCTGCGAAGCGGCAGAGCCGCTTCTGCGGCGGAATCGCTCTTCTTTTGCTTACTTAATAATCTTACCCGAAAGCTTGGGTTTCTCCGCGAGTGCCCTGCCCTGTTCTCGCGGAAAGCGCGACTTGTCTTTCTTCAAGACAGGCATCTCTTTGCCCCCTTGGTCGGTGAAAATGTTTGGCTTTTGAGGCATTCCCGGTTCACGAA
>WQXP01000068.1 GCA_009784765.1 Oscillospiraceae bacterium
CACGGGCTGCCACCGGGGGCAACGGTGAGTACAATCACTAACGGCGTGTTCACGATTTCGAGCAGCGAAGGTCGCGGTGGTTGGGGAGACTCTGCTACAATCAGTTGGAATGTAGAATAGCTAAAGCAAAACAGCGGCGGTACTCTTATCGAGTACCGCCGTTTTAACTGTAAATACGTTATTTTACTAAAATCCTGATTCCGAGTTCTGTGATTTCCTCAACCGCGAAGAGCGTTGACATATTGTTCCGCCCCGTGAACTGCATGGAGTAATCGCCGATATTGTCAATGAGGCTGAGTTCTGTGTCGAAATAACTTTCGCCGTCGGTGAGGACATTGTTGCTGTTACGGTAAAAAATCAAGCCCGAATTGCTCTGTGCATCAAGGAAAGTTCTCGTAGCGGGGTTAAAAACCTGAGAGCGGATTAACTCATCGTCACTGACATTGAGGACAAAAGCGGTAAGCCCGGAATTACGCTCAAAACTCACAGTGTTTTCAAATTCCATGAGCTTAGTGTTCACGCCGGTCGCGATGTCATAAGCGTAGACCGCTCTGCTGCGTGTGGCGTAGTAAAGAACCTCATCTGTCAGAGCGAGTACACTGAGCCTGCTCTCACTCGAGACGCTTGCAACTTGTTCAAGCTCGAAGCCGCCCCGCAGGTCGATAAAATAAACAGTATTGCTCTCGTCATTTCGAACACGTATGATTTTACGGCAATTGACTTCATCAAAGTAAGAGAACGGCAGTTCGCCGTCAAGGTCATGCGAAGCAACAACGCGGACTTTCAATGACTCGTTTTCGTCATCGTCGTTATAGATTTGGTACAAAGCAATCGACTCGGCAGTAACAACAGTGAAGCGATAATCGTCGATGAACTCTGCGCGGACAACCCCTGCGATGTTTAGGTTCACAAAAGTTTCAACAGAAACGATTTCCGGAGGATAAGTCGGCATTTCGTCGCCGACGCTTGTTTCAGAGAAGAATGGTTCACTTTCTAAAGGGGTGAACCCGGTGAAACCTGTCGCCGCTAAAGGAACGAAATTGTTCTCATTGAGCTGCTCAGTAGACACTTCCACCAAAGCAACTTCCGACTGGCGGCTTAAATCACCGATAAGCGTTACCGGGGCATTGACTCTCGCCCCGACGATGCCGCCTAAATCGCCGATTTCCTGACGCTGTGCTTCCACAATTTCGACTTTGCCGCTGTTCTCAAGAACATAAACCGACTCAATGACGATGTTTCCCGTATCAGAAACGCTGTCAAGAGTATTCTGCATAGTCGTGAAAGTAATCGAGTCATTAAAAGACAAGAAAAGCGTCCTTGTTCCGAAACTGAGGTTCGACATTTGTGAAAGGCTCTGCTGAGCATTCTCCATTCTTCCGTGAGCGTCCTGCGGGTTAAAGCTCGGAACAGTGGGAACACCTCCCCAAAACAAGTCTGACAAAATCACCTGTAACCCAAGCACCAACGCAAGTGCAGCAGCGGCGGCGGTTACGGGAACGCGCCACTTGTGTCGATTGTTGCGGCTCGGCGACGTTCGCAAGCTGCTCTGCTTCGAACTGCTCACACCAAGCTTCGCATAACGGCGAACTTTCGCGGAATCGAACGTGTATTCCCGCATGAGTTCTTTATAAAATTCGCGCCTGTTCATGAGAATACACCTCCTTTCTCTTAATGGGAATTCCACCCCCATACCCCCTCAAATCTGCGGCGGGAAACCCGCCTTGATTTGTTATATACTAAATTTCTTCTTCTGTTTTTCGATAGTTCGATACAGCTTGTTCTTGACTGACGAGAGCGAAATGTCAAGTTCTTTTGCGATTTCGTCAAGCTTTAAGTCATGAACAAAGTGCAGATAAAAGATTTTCCCTGTAAGTTCGTCGCTTGCGGCAATGTCTTCGAAAATCTGCCTTGCGAGCATTTCATTGCACAGCACGTCTTCGAGGGGCTTAGCACTCTTAGACATTTCCGCCTCGATTTCATACATTTGCTCGTCGCTAAACTCACCGAATGCGGTTACGTTCGAGCGTTTTTTCAACCCCGCAAAAAAGTTCTTGCATTCGAACTTGGCAATGTTAATCAAGAACGCTTCGGGGCATTCTATGTCGGCGTGCCCTTTCTTGACAATCCTGCGAAAGAACCGCGTATAAATGTTCTGGAGTATGTCTTCAACGTCAAGAATGTTGCCGCATTTGTTCACAACAAATCGCGACAAAGCTGCAATCGTGTCCGCATAGACTTGATTGAAGTAATAGTCTAATTCATACTTTGAAGCGTTTTCAGCGCTTTTGGCTTTTTTGTCCATTTGACGTCTGCCCTTTTCGTAATTAGTAGTATGTGTTTTTAGCAAAAAAGTTTCAGAAATTTTCAGTCTTTTCTAAATGTTGTATAACTTCCTAAAATTATCCAACACTAAAAGTATTAACAAAAACAAAGGAGCTAATCACCATGAAAGCCATATTACACTCTGTCAAGATTCGCCCGGCGGACAGGCAAAGCCCGTCCTTGGGGCTTATCTCTTCTTTTGCTTTACAAAAACATAGCCTCACCCTTGCTCTACTCGCAGGAATCGCCGCAACATTCGCGATTGCCGCTTTCACCGCCTTCGCCCGAGAGAGCGAACGCGCCCCCGATGAAGTTCTGCGTCTGCACGTAATGGCAGAATCAAACTCTGACGCTGACCAAGCCTTCAAGTTACAAGTGCGGGATTTTGTTCTTGCGAACTTTGCACTCGAGTTCGCGGACACGGACAGTCTGAGTGCTGCGCGTGTTCAGGCTCTCGAACTTCTGCCCGCGATGGAGCAGGAGCTGAACCTGTTCGCCCGGGAAAAAGGCGTAGAGAGCGAAATTTCGGTTGAGTTGACAGAAATGTTTTTCACCACCCGAAGCTACACCCGTGAGTTCGGCGGAGAAACACTTCCCGCAGGGACATACTCAGCTCTGCGCGTCATAATCGGCTCAGGAGAGGGCGAAAACTGGTGGTGCGTCATGTTCCCGATGCTGTGCTTACCCGCAGTATCGTCTGCCGAAGAACCGCCTGCACAGTCGGTAATTGCGCCTGCACCTGCCCCCGCTGAAAATTCGCCACGCCCTCAAGTTAAATTCGCGATTTTCGAGGCACTCTCGCGCCGGTTTAATTAGTTACTCATCGTCAAGCTTCGGGGCGGCAAAGCCGCCCCTGCAGCTCTTGTTTTGCTTATTCAGGGCGTTGAGGGCGTTCCATAAGCCCTGTGAGTGCGTCTCGAGGCGAAAGCCCCTCATAACAGACGCGGTACAGCTTCTCGAATATAGGAATCTCAATCCCCCGCTGACGCGCTAACTTAACCGCAATCCCGACACATTCATAGCCCTCAACAGTCCCGACCTGTGCGACTGCTTCACTCGCGGGCATTCCCTGCCCGATTAAATACCCTGCACGATTATTCCGTGAATGCTCAGACATACAGGTTACAATCAAATCCCCGACCCCCGCAAGCCCCGCGAAAGTTTCCGCTTTCGCCCCGAGTGCGACTCCGAGACGCGTAATTTCAGCCAATCCCCGAGTTACCAAAGCAGCCGCCGCATTATCACCAAGCCCCATTCCTCTTGCTATTCCCGAGCAGAGAGCGATGGGGTTTTTCAACGCCCCGCCGAGTTCACAGCCGATGATGTCGTCGTTGGTGTAAATCCGAAAAGTCGGCGTTTGTAACACCTCCTGAACATACTGCGCATTCACACCCGCCGCGACTACAGAAGTAGGGTACCCCCGCCCGACTTCCTCTGCATGACAAGGCCCCGTGAGGACAGTTGACAATTGCCGGTTGCCGGTTGCCGGTTGCTTTATCTGAAAGTCGATTACTTCTGATAAGCGGCAGTAAGACTCTGTGCTGCAAAAGCCCTTGCCCACATTCACGATTACCGCGTTCTCGCGAACATAAGGCGCGATTTCCCCTGCGGCTTGCCCCACGAACTTCGACGGAACTGCGAACACGATTATATTCGCTTTGCTTGCTTCTGCGATGTCTGCAGTAAAACGAACCGTATCGGGGATTTTCACCCCCGGAAGCAGCCGCTTATGCTCGCGCTCTTGAGCCAGCATTGTGATTTCCTCTGCGTTGTTCGAATACGCCGTTACGGCGTGTCCCGCCTTGCTCCAAAGGACTGCTAAGCCTGTCCCGAAGCCGCACCCGAGTATGAATATATTCTTCATGCCTTCTCCTCTTGAACTTCCGGTTTTTCCTCTTGTTTCTCCTTTTTGCCGAGTTTCTTCTCACTGCCCGCCAAGAGCCGCTTGATATTAGCCCGATGTTTGAAAATCAACACAGCGGCAATCAGCGGTGTGAACATTACACCGCCGATGACGTTATGAAACTCACCGATTACCACGCCGTGGCGCGAAATGTCGATTATAAACACAATCCCGGGATACAGCCCCGCCGCAATACACGAGCCGAGTGAAACATAGCGCGTAATCGCTACTATTATTATGAACAAAATCAGCGCGATTAACGCCCCTTGCCAATTTATTACGAACCCCGTGGCGACTGTTACGAGAACAGCTTTCCCGCCCCTGAACTTATGCCACACAGGATAACAATGCCCGAGGACTCCTGCAAATGCACCGAGCCACAGCGCGACTGATACCGGCTCAAAGTCCCCTCCCCCGAACAGGAGAATAAACAGCATAATCGCTAAAATTGACACAACGCCTTTCAGCGCGTCTAAGAGCAGGACTACACCTGCCGCACCCTTGCCTTGAGTCCGCAAAACATTCGTAAGCCCCGGATTGCCCGAGCCGAGTTCGCGAATATCTTTGCCGCTTTTAAGCCGCGTAACAACAATCGCAGGGTTAATGCTGCAAATCAAGTAAGGAACAACAGCCGCGAATGCCAAGACCGTGAATAACACCGCGATTAAATCTCTGTCTGTCAAATTTTCACCCTCCTGCTTTCTATTATATACCATTGTATCACAGCTTTCAGCTTTTGTCAAGGGGAGCAAAAAATTATATAATCCCCCTTGACGAATCAACAAATCTATGATACAATGAATATACTTGCACATAAATAAAGGGAGGGTTACTTATTCATGAAAAACCTGAAAAATCCGGGCCGCCGTAAATCGCTGTTGGCGTTAATTGTATCTGTGTCTGTATTTCTGCAACTGCTCGTGAGCTTTTCGCCCCCTGATATGCAAGCCTCTGCTGTTACGGCAGGGGAGTTCGCAGAGGCTGTAACCATATCGCGGGTTGCGCTGTACAGCGGAACGCGGGAGTTAGTCAACGGCGACAGTGTTCGCTCGACAGAGGGAAGTGTCCCCGGGGACGCTCTGATTCTGAGGCAGTTTTTCACAATCACGGCGCAGCAGGCACAAGAGATTCATGAAAACCCTGAAAAGACTTACTCAATCCCCATTCCTTACGGGCTTCGCTGGAGTGCCGCATACACAACCACACTGCGCGTGAACCGCACAGTGCCGTTCGCGACGTTGACAGTGCCGGGGGCGGGCGGAACAGCGACAATCACCTTTGGAGGTGAGTTTTGGGAAAGCTATATAATCGGCGATTTTATCGACGACGGCTGGCTCGACATAAACTGTGAGTTAGACGGCGCAAACCTCCCTGACGCTCATAATTTTGAGCTTGATTTAAGCAACGCAGACCCTCTCAAACTTCTGCATTTTAATAGACGCCCCGCTGCGCGGTTTTTGAACAAGACCGGGGAGTATGTCGAAAATCAATTTGTATGGACGATTACTTACGCGCCGCCGGGAGGAACTGCTCTCAACGCATTGACGTTCGTTGACCGCTTCGACCATACAATCCACACACTTGTAGACACCCCGACCTTTGCGGGTGATGTTGTTATTGAGGACGACCCCGACGAACCTGACTTTACAATCATTACTTTTACGCCGACAACTCTGCCGACCTTCGACGCGCCGCTGATTTTCAGCTACAAAACGCGGCTCACTGACGAGAGCTTAGGGGCACCAGCAGGTTCTCCGACATCGGGAGTTATAACAGCGAAGAACAGCGTAACCGTGTCTGAAAACGACCCTGTTACTTGGAGCGGGCCTGTGAGTGCCGAAGTAAAAGTAAGCGAGGAAGCGCGGCAGTGGACGACTAAAAGCGGGCGGCAAATCCCGGGAACACGGGATATGGAGTGGGTAATCGTCATTAACACGAACGACCGCCATCTCACCGACCTTGTGCTGTATGACCACCTCCCCGAGTGGATGGAAAATCCCCACGAGTTCACCATTAACGGAAACGGAGTTACACTGACACCCACGCCGGGCTTTCATAAGGGTAATCCCTATTCGTTCAGCCTTGTTATCCCACAAGAACCCGGAGGCGGCTATCACCACGAGTATGTTATCACTTATAGAACAACAATCAAAGACATATACTTCGATAATCCGAAGCTTCTTCGTGTCGGCAATAACAAGGCTTGGTTAGATTTCAACTGGCACAGACCCGGCCCCGGCCCGGGAACGTGGGACTTCCCCCCCCCGACTATTAACCAACCCGTATCTCACGTTA
>WQXP01000069.1 GCA_009784765.1 Oscillospiraceae bacterium
CGGACTTGAACAGTGCTTTCGGCGGAATCGACATTAAGAAAGCCAAATACAACCACATGACGATTTTAGTCGCGAGTAAGGCGGGGCTGAAGAACCTCTACAAGCTTATTTCATACTCGAATCTGCATTACTTCCACTCAAAGCCGCGTATTCCTCTGTCGGAGCTGCTTAAACATCGTGAAGGGTTGCTTCTCGGCTCGGCTTGCGAGCAGGGGGAACTATTCCAAGCTGTCATGGAGGGAAAACCTGCGGCGGAGCTTGAGGAAATCGCGAAGCTGTACGACTTTCTCGAGATTATGCCGACGGCACTCAATGCGTTCCTGATTCGAAACGGCGATGTTGAGAATGAATTAAAACTCCAGCTTTTCAACAAGAAAATCTACGAACTCGGCAAACGTATGAACATTCCCGTGGTCGCTACGGGGGACGTGCATTTCAAGAACCCCGAGGACAGTATTTTTCGCGAAATTCTGCAAACGGGGCAAGGCTACAAAGACGCAAGCAGCCAAGCACCGCTGTTTTTCCGCACGACTGCCGAAATGCTCGCGGAGTTTGACTACTTAGGCGACGACGGCGCGAAAGAAGTCGTCATCGGCAATACCAACAAAATCGCGAATTTGATTTTGCATGAGGAAATTCGCCCCATTCCCAAGGGCGAATATCGCCCGAATATAGACGGCGCCCAAGAAGAGTTAGTCAGCCTGTGTATGAATCGCGCTTATGAGCTTTACGGAAACCCTCTCCCGGAAATCGTTCAAAAAAGCATTGATAAAGAACTTGCGGCGATTATCAAGCACGGATTTTCAGTGCTGTACTTGATTGCGCAAAAGCTTGTGAAACGCTCGGAAGACGACGGGTACTTAGTCGGCTCGAGAGGCTCTGTCGGCTCGTCTTTAGCCGCCCATTTGAGCGGCATATCGGAGGTTAATCCACTGCCGCCCCATTATCGCTGCCCGCAGTGCAAATACTCGGAGTTCCCGAACCCTAACGACACAGGGGTCTTCAGCGGGTTTGATTTACCCGAAAAGCAGTGTCAATGCGGTGCGGCGTTAGTCTGCGACGGGCATGACATTCCTTTCGAGACTTTTCTCGGATTCGACGGCGATAAAGCCCCGGATATTGACCTTAACTTCAGTGGCGAGTATCAGACCCGCGCCCATAAATACACCGAGGAGCTTTTCGGGAAAGATTACGTTTTCAAAGCGGGGACTATTTCTGCAGTCCAAGACAAGACTGCTTTCGGCTTCGTCAAGAAGTTCATGGAGGGGCGTGGCGTAATGCCGCCGAAAGCGGAGCTGAATCGCTTGGTTGCAGGTTGCGTGGGAGTCAAGCGGACGACTTCGCAACACCCCGGCGGAATGCTCGTTGTTCCTCACGGATATGAGGTGTACGACTTCACGCCCATTCAGCACCCCGCAGAAAAGACTGAGGGCGATACGATTACCACCCACTTTGACTATCGCGCATTACACGATACCATTACCAAGCTTGACGAACTAGGGCATGATGTTCCGACGTTGTATAAGCACTTAGGCGACATGACGGGGCTGAAAATCGCCGACGTGCCGACCGGTGACCCTGCGGTTTATAAGCTGTTCACAAGCACAGAGCCGCTGAAGTTCTCGGACAAAAAAGGCGGCGAGCAGTTCTTCTCGGTAGGAACTTACGGGCTTCCCGAAATGGGAACGCCTTTCGTGGTGCAGATGCTTCGGGACGCACAGCCGAAAACATTCGCGGACTTGCTCCAGATTTCGGGGCTGTCTCACGGAACGGACGTGTGGCTCGGTAATGCAAAAGAACTGATTGCTAACGGCACTTGTACAATTTCGCAGGTAATAGGAACGCGGGATAATATCATGGTATACCTCATGCAAAAGGGAATGAAGCCGTCTTTGGCGTTCAAAATCACCGAGATTACGCGAAAAGGCGGAGCGGCGAAAGGCTTCAATGATGAGATTTACGACGCATTCCGCGAGCATAACATTCCTGATTGGTATGTGGAATCTTGCAAGAAAATCAAGTATATGTTCCCGAAGGCCCACGCGGCGGCGTATGTTATGGGGGCAGTGAAACTTGGGTGGTTCAAAATCTATCGCCCCCGTGAGTTCTACGCAGCGTCCCTCATGCGGCACACGGAGAACATTGAAACAACAGTAGCAGTCAAAGGCAAAGACGCGGTTCGCGGACGCCTTGAGAACATTTCTGCCATTCCCGAAAAGGAAAAGACACCCAAAGAACGCGGAACTTTCGACGCAATGCTCATGGTGTATGAGCTTGCCCTTCGCGGGATTACGCTTCTGCCGCCCTTTTACAAGACTTCGCACCCCACACGATATATCCTTGAAGGGGAAAGCTCGCTGAGGCTGCCCTACTCTGTCATAGAGGGTTGCGGCGAGAATGCCGCAAACCGCATTCATGAAGTGATTCAAAGCAGGGAGTTCATCTGTGTCGACGACATTCGCACCAAGTCTTCCCTGAACAAGACCGTTCTCGAAAAGCTGACAGCGGCGGGATTTTTCGGAGACTTGCCGGATTCTGCGCAAATGTCGTTGACTGATTTCTTTTGACTTCGATTACACTTCGTGTAAATTCGGCGCAGTGGAGCTAAGCTCGGTTTGCTTAGCAATCACACAATAAACCTTGTGAATCTTCACCAAATTCATTGCGATTTTTTTGTGAAAATTGAACAAAGCGTAAAAAATCACAAAAAAATTCGCAAAAGTTCTTTACTTTTTGCTCTGTTTATGATATTATATAATTTAGGAGTGTGTCAAAAACACATGGGAAAACATATGGAACTGCCGCAGTGGGTATTGTATGAGCGTTCGCAAGACGAAAAGTTAGATGTTTTTTGGCAAATCGTCTTGTTTGTACGGGAGCAATTGCAAAGCGGGATTTTACCCGAATTGTTCCCGAAGCTTTTTGCAGCCGATGAGAATAACGACATTCGCTTTGTCGGGAATGATTCCGTCGGCACAGCACCCGCAAAGTTTGACCTTGAGAAGGAAGCTGTGTTTTCACTCGGGCTTTTGCTGAACTGGTTGCTCGAAGGGGGTACACCGCCTCAACCGAACGTCTCCCACGGGAATCGCGGCTCTCGTCTGCGTAAGTCAAAATATCCTGACGGCTCTGCGGTTCGCGCTAAAGACTCGGGGGCGATTTCCCTGCTCACAGAGCGAATGACTGCTTATGACCCTGCTGCCAGACCCGCGATTAAAATCGTTGTCGAAACGCTCAACGCAGGAATTTGCAAGTTTTCGATTGTTCTCGAAAATGAGCTTTCGGGGCAGATTCACACTGAGATTACACGCTCCTTTTCCGCGAGTGAGTCGTTCAAATTCATTCCCGAGAGCGGTTATAACGTAGGCGGCGTTTCGCTGCGCAGTGCCGCTGTTGAGCCGCTTAGAATCCCTTTTCGGCTCGTGAAGAAAGAGTATGTCCTCAAAGTGCGATACGGCGCGAATGGTCGTTGGGGGCGAGATGTTCCCGAAGAGTTCGAGGGTGATACACTCTTTTGTAAGACTGACGGTTACTCTTACGAGATGAGTTTTTATGACTATGAACGCGGGGAGATTACACTCACCCGACAGGGGCAAATCGCGGTTCCTGAGCGGCTTGAGGCGCGGATTAACTCACTCCTGCGGGAAGCCGGGCGAACACCGGCGAACCTCTTTTGCGTCGGCGTTTCGGGGCTTAACAGAAGCGAAACCTGCAGCGAAGCAATCACTGCGATTAACGATGCTTTTCCCGAAAGTGTCAAAATCTATTACTTATCAAATCAAAATCAGGCGGAGGTAACGGTATGAAATACGATGTGTTCATGTGGACGAGAACCTTTGATTCGGACTACACTTGGCTCAACAAGCCCGATTATATGCCAATCAGCGTACAAGGGACTTGCCAAAGCGTAATCACTGCGGTGCAGAACGGCTCTAATAACTTTGCGGAGACAGACTGGTACTCAGGGTTTTATTACCTTCGAGTCAACGGGTGCTGTCTTTTGGCGCGTGTCGCCAAGACAGTTTACACCGCGAACGACGGGCAGAACATCGTTTCTTTTGAGGGGGTCTGCGTTCGTGAGGAAGATGAACACCACCTCTTCTATAACATACCTAATGTAATTAACAGGCTTTTCCCGCCGGCGCGGAGTTTTCGTGCCAAGTATGAAGAGCAAGGGGCAATGGATGCGGTTCTTGAGGTTGACGGTGTCATGAAGCCTTTTTCGACAGAGATTTCGCCGACTATGCACCCCGCAGTCAAGAGCAACCCTGCTTTTATAAATCTGCTGAAGTTTATTGCGTTTTCGGCTAAGCCGGGCAGTTTCATGTTTGGCAAGAATATGCGTGCTTTGTCTGAGCAAGTCAGTGTCGCGAACCTGAACATCACAAGGATTTTTGATTTCGACAATACCGACAAAGCAGGTGTGGACGAAATGTCTTTCGTAAACGCTTACAATCCGCTGAATATTGAATATACACCTCCTGTTGCGACCGGTCGCGATAAGGTTGCGGTTAATCTGTTGGTGCAAGAGCCGACGGAAGACAAATACCGTTATCGCTGGGTGATTATGCCGTGGGACTCGAGTATCAAAGACGCAAACCGCGTTCGATATTCCACGAAGTTCTATGACATAGGCGACAGAGTTGAACTCGCACGGCTTGAACTCCAGAAGGAGAGCATTCGCAAATATTTGCTCGATAACGGCTGGACGAAACAGCCGATTGGACTCAGGTTCGAGAAAGATGTCTTTGAGAGAGAGGTGAAGTCATAGATGGGTACGGAAATGTTGATGATTTCACCAAACCGAATGTTTTTGAAAATCTTTATAAGGGAGGCGTGAAAAATGATTCTTAACCGTGATATTCTTCATATAAGACGCGGCGATGGTGAATATACGCCGCTTGAAGGCTTACCGACCTATGAGGCGGTACGCCCTGCAACCATGAACGACGATGATTTTAACTCCATGCTTAATTTTTTTCGCAAAATCATTGACGAAACGCGCTATGACGGCGCGCGGTATGCGAACATATCCCTCATGCGGTATCATATGGGGAACTTTTGCCTTGCAGGCGGAACTGTGTTGTTCAAAGTTATTGAAAAGAAAAAAGGCTCGGGGGTTCCTGAACTTTACGGCTTTTACACAGAACTTTCCAACGCACGGAGTATGTGGTTAGAAATAGAGAAGCTTTGCTATTTACTCACCCTCGAACAACCCGGGAGCGTGGAAAGCGGCGAAATTGACTATGCGTATCTTAACTCATTGGGCGTTAATCATGTTCAGAATGCTCAGCCGATTTATCGCTCGAACTTAGAGAAAATGGCGAAAGACTTCCAGTCGTCCTCTTACCCTGTAAGCGGTATTCTCACTTGCTTGCCGTCGGAGTTTTATCCGAACGGCGTCAAGCGATATGACAACGGAATGCACGTCGAAAAAACCGACGCGGTAATAAAGAAAATCACGTTAGAGTTCAACGAAGCGCAAATCCGCGAAAAAATCGCAGAATGTACTCAACCCCTTCAAGGAGCAGTATTAGTCAGCATTCCTTATGAAGATGAGGACAGCAAAAAAGGCGGGCTTTTCGGGGGCAAGAAAAAGAAAGCGGCTAATGAGCGTGTCATTAACCAGTGGCACTACCGCTATGTTGACGGCGCAGCTCAGAAAGAGGAAAACTGTGATTTCATCAAGCTTGATAAGCCTTTCGAATACTCCCCGTTGATTGACACCTTTAACTCTTACATCGGCAAATTCGGAACGAATGTAGACCCTCTCCCTGATGTTGACAGCGCGGGGATTCCGCAACCTAAGCCACCTGCTTCCGAAATGCCGACGGCAACGCCGGGAATGCCGGCTGCAGGAGGAACGCCGAGTGCTGCCGCACCGCCGGCTCCCGGTAATATACGCGCAGTCCGGCCGCCTAAACCGACTAAGCAGAAATCACCGCCTCCGCCTCCGATTGCGGCTGCACCCGCCGGGGCTGCTCCTGTTGCGCCGCCGCCGCCTCAACACAGTGCGGCAATGCCCGTTGCACCGCCGCCTACGGGGAAGAAAGGAAAGCCGCCGCCGAAAGTTCACCCGCTGTTAGACAGTGCGAACGAACGCGCCGCTGCTCCTGCACCTCCTAAACGGCAACCGCAGCGGCACGCGCCGCCACCGAAACCGAAACGCTTCGAGGGTAAAGTACACCCTCTGCTTGAAAGCGCGGACGAACGCGCCGCCGCGCCTCCACCGAGAAGGCCCGTGCGTTCGGGTGCGCCGATTCCTCCGCCGCCGTCGCCTTTTGCACAGCAGGCTCCGCGATACGCGCCGCCGCCGCCTTCTCCTTTTGCGCCGCCGCCTCATGCACAGCAGCAACCCTACGCGCCGATTGCACCGCCTCCTCCCCTTGCGCCTCCGCCTGTTGCGCCACCACCTCCACCACCTCCTGCTCCTGCTCCTCCTCCGCCTCCACCACCTCCTGCTCCTACGCCGATTGCGCCGCCGCC
>WQXP01000070.1 GCA_009784765.1 Oscillospiraceae bacterium
AGAAAAATCCCACATGAATTTCTTCATATGGGATAGGGGAATATTTGATTTTTGACGGTTTAGCTGTGGAATTTATTGTTTTAGGGGTTGGAGGTGTAAAATCATTTCGCCGAAAACACTGTGTTTAAGCCGTTTTATCGTGTTTTCTAAAATACTTCCTTATGCGTGGTAAATCAATGAGGGCGTTACTGTTGTGAGTTTGCGTAATGAAATGGCACGGTTAGAGAAGTCAATCACCGAGCTGCACGATTCGCTTGAACGTGTCGGCGACGTTGCAGAGAAAGTCGTGAAAGCGGTTGAGCAGAAAATCGTTGAGCCTGTTGTGCCGAAGATTGCAGAACCGCAATACACTCCGAAACCGCCACGAAGGTGAGCAACGATACAGGGACGGGTGATTTTAGCCCGTCCCTGTTGTTTGATAGGGTTTAGAGTTGATGATGTTATTTTTTCTTTTCAGTTTAGCAGGGCGAGTTTTTTTGTTGGCAAAACGTCAAGGAATGGCTATCCCCATATTTTTTGCAATTTCTTCGAGGCTTTTCCCGCTTTTCAGCAGATTCAAAACGTCGCTTGCCCCTTTGAGGATTCCTTTTTCTTCGCCTTTTTCCATGCCTGCGTAGTAAGAATAGTCTAACTCATCTTGCAAGGTTGCACTTGCTTTTTCGATTGCTTCTGCCACTTGTCTTTCCTCCTCTCCGAGATTTGCGAAATTAACAACTTCGCTTGCCTTCTTGATATAATCGGGGGCGTTGGCACTGATTTCACGCCCCATAAAGAAGTCGCACCAGTGTTTCTGATTTTCGGTTTCAATGTTGACTTTCTTCAACTCGAAACAGCCGATTTTCAGAATATCTTTACCGAACCCCTTGTTTCGCACAGGGTCGTATAACTCAAAGACACGTAACGCATCGTCATCATCGTAATGCGATTGTTCCAAAATATTCAAAGCATATACAGGTCGTAGACTCTCATAAAGATTTCGCTCGCCGTCATGCTTGATAGTGATACGAGATTCATCTCCGTAATTTTCGCAGTAACGCTTCATCGGATAATACGCAAGCCGCTCATGAAAGTGGCGAGTTTTACGGATTTGCAATTCCGAAACGTAATCGCCGCTCTTGAAAGTTGCCGCTATATCACGCAGAGTATGCCGTAGCTTGTTAATGTCGGTTTCACCGACAAGAGCCTTACAAAGTTCAATACTGTATGGGCTGACGATTTTCAAATCTTCGGGAACGATTCCGAGAACGTCAACAATGATACCGCTTAAAATGTCCTTGTGTTCCACACTTGCCATGAGTTTCTTGAACATGAGGTCGTTGATAGGTGATATTCGTTTTGGCTCTGCCATGTGTTTATACACTCCTTGCTTTGCTATTATCATCAATTATATCATGTTTTTTCTGAAAAGTCAACATGATATTATTAAAAAAGAGGGCGATTTTTTCTCCGCTCTCAAAAAATATTTAGAAAGGATTTACAGCTACATGAAATGTCACAAATACAGTCGTTGGGGCGGGAAAATCGGAAAGGAGAATCTATATTATGAGGACACTCGGTTATTCAAGGGTGAGTACGGACACCCAATGCTTAGACCGTCAGCTTATTGCCTTGACGGAGCAAGGAATTGCTCCCGAAAACATCTACGACGCGGATTTCCGCTTTAGAAACAGCGCAAGTGTGTGCCGAAAAGGCGTTAATAACCTTGGAAAATACTCACGACTATCCGAACCGCAACGAAATCATGAGGCTTACTAAAGCGGAAATGGAAGCTCGTAAAAATCAAATTGACGCTTTGAAAAGAGGAATGGCACACGTCGATAGTTTTATCCGCACTTTTGACAGCAACTAATTACAAGTTTTCTGCCCTGTAACAAATACGGGGCAGAATTTTTTTCGACATTATTGCGAATTAGCTTGACAAACCCGAAAAAGTATGTTATACTGGTCTAGAGCATAGTATGCTTAACTCTGACTACTTAGGAGAAAAAGAAATGAGCCTTAAAAAACTCAGTATTGCGGTAAAGTTCGCAATTCCCATGTTGCTGGTGCTGATAATCGCGCTTTTCGTGTTGTTAGTCAACCTGATTAGCACTACATCGCAGATGCGCGAGGAATGCGCCGAGCTAATATCCCACGCTAATGAGCTTATGTACAATAACAATCGTGTCGTACAGCTCACGAACAAGTTCTGTGTAGACTTCGACGAAAATATTCTGCGCGAGTATGAATCCCTTGTAAGCTCTAAAGACACCTTTGAGAACAAAGTTGTGAGTATGAGGCAAATCGGAATGAGTGCGCGGGAACTCAGCGCGTTAGATTCGATTGAAGCACAGTTGGGGCGATTAGCGACACTCGGAGACAGCGCGATTGCTGCCTATAAAGCCGGCAACTACGAAGCTGCAAGGGCTATTATCGCAGGCAGCGATTATGAAGCGGCAGACTTAGCCGTTTCAGCACAGACCCGTGCATTGATAGTCGAGATTTCTAACAGAGCAGACGCAGATGTCAACCGAACAGTCAATCAAGGGATTATATCCCTTGTGATTGTCGTTTCGATTGTGTTCATCGTCCTTGTTCTGCTGATTCCCATGATGAACTGGGTGTTTAACAAGCTGTTCTGGTATGACTGTATTCTCGACGCTGTTCCCTTCCCGCTGAACGTAATCGACATGAACAAGAAAACGACCCTCATAAACAAAGCGACGGAAACTGCACTCGGCGTTTCGAGAGTAAATTCAATCGGGCGGCAATGCAGTGATGTTTGGAAAGCGGGAATCTGTAACACGCAAAACTGCGGCGCAAACTGCTTAGACAGGGGCAAAACCTTTACCGAGTTCAGCCAAGGCGGCATGGACTTCAAGGTTGACACCAGCTACATCACTAACATTAAGGGCAAAAAAATCGGGTATATTGAGATTGTTCAAGACATGACCTCTATGCTTAAGCGTCAACGGGAGGAAGCAGAGTTAGTCGCGAATATTCATGACGTGAGTAACTCTTTCGTAACGGCTACTCGTGAGATTGTAGAAGACTCAGGGGCGATTGCCCACGGCTCTACAGAGCAATCTGCGGCGATTGAAGAGCTGTCTGCGTCAATTAACGAAATTGCGAGCAAAACCGGCGAAAACGCGGCTATGGCAGAAAAAGCGGCTGTTTTGTCGAGCGAAATCAAGAGCAAAGCCGAAAAAGGCAGCACTCAAATGGACGACTTGATGGCGGCAGTCAAAGACATTACCGACGCTTCCGGGCAAATCGAGAAAGTCATTAAAGTCATCGACGACATAGCATTCCAGACTAACATTCTTGCGCTTAATGCCGCAGTAGAGGCGGCGCGGGCAGGGGCGGCGGGTAAAGGCTTCGCAGTCGTCGCGGAAGAAGTCCGAAACTTGGCTTCGAAATCGGCGGAAGCGGCTAAGAATACCGGCGGTTTAATCGAGAACTCGATTCAAAAAGCCAACATGGGGCTTACTCTTGCGACGGGAACTGCGTCTTCTCTGCGGGAAATCGTTGACGGAATTAACGAGAACGCGGCTCTGATTACCAAAATCGCGAGCCTGTCCGATGAGCAAACCTGCTCTATCAGGCAGATTGACGCAGGTGCAAACCAAATCGCTGATGTAATTTTAGCGAATACAGAAAAAGCAGAAACAAGCGCGACTGCCAGCTTAGAAATGAGCGACAAAGCAACGGAATTAGCGCGATTGCTTTCAGACTTCAAACGGTAATTTCACAAACGCTATACAAACCTGTAACAGGGTCGCGGGTGCGGGCGTCGGCGAAAACCGCCCTTGCACCTGCTCCTGCTGACAGCGGCGGTAAAAGCGCAACCTCACTGCGGTGGATTTTGCGTCCGAGCTGTGCTTGCGCCGTTTCACGAGCCGAAATATACGTTTCTTTACAACATTCGCGGCTGCTGAGCCGCATGAAAGCAGGCATATTCATGCCCTTTTGTGCGGCTAAGCAGTCGCAAATCATATGTGTTAAAAGGGTGTTGCTGTTTATATTCGGCAATGCTTTGCAGAACTCGTACAAGCTTTCGGGAGTTTCGCCAATGCCGCGAAACAGTTCGAACGCCGTTATTTTCGATGTGCTGTGTACGTATTCGAGGGCAGCCAAAAAACGCCCTTTGTTATAAGTTCGCTCAAGCGCGTGTTCAACACAGCGAATGGCTGCCAAATCCGCTTCACTGAGCCAAGGGCTGCTGATAATCTCATAGGGCGGGTCGGAACTGTGCTTGATTTGCGGAAAAAGCCCCCGCATTCGGCTTCCGTGCAGAACTTTCAGGAAACCGAGCTGCAGATGATGCGCCCCGAGTGCGAATGCGCGGTTGAAGCTGTTTTCAAATTCGGCGAGTGTTTCGTGGGGAAGCCCCGCAATTAAGTCAACATGGATATGAATGTTCCCACAGCGCAGAAGCTCAGCGATATTTGCGGTTGCGGCGGCTAAGTCCGTCTTGCGTGAACTTGCTTTGAGTGCGGCGGCGCAGAAGCTCTGAAGCCCTATTTCGAACTGGATTCGCCCGGGCGGCGCAGTCGCTAATAGTGCTAATGTGCGTGTGTCGAACAAATCAGCCGCGACTTCAAAGTGAAAGGTCTTGCCGTTATTATGTCCGGGGTCGAGCCCGATTACGTACTCGAACAGCTCATAAGCGCGAGTGGCGTTGCAGTTAAATGTGCGGTCAACGAACTTGATTGTTCGAACTTGCGCCTTTGCTAATTTCGCGATTCGTGCTTTCGCTGTGTCGAGGGGGAGGAACTGCACGGCACTCACGGAATCGGCTGCGCCTGCCGAATCGGCTGCGCCTGCTCCGCCGGATAGGCAAAAAGCACAGGAAAACGGGCACCCCCGCGACGTTTCAATGTACGCGAGTTTGCCTTCAAGAGCTGTTATGCAATCGTCGGAGTAGGGGTCAACGAAAACATCGGGCAATTCCCCCGTGAACACGGACGCTGCGCCGAGTTCAAGCCAATGCTGCGCGTTATGCGCCGCTTCCGGTCCCCCGAGTATAATCTGCACTTGCGGCAAAGCCTCACGAATCAGCTCCATGACTCGCGGAAGTTTCGCGGCGTTCCAGATATAAACCGAAATCATGAGCCTGTCGGGAGAGTGTGCAATCACCCGGGCGGCTATGCTTTCGTCCGATTGATTGATGTTAGCTTCGATGACCGCTGTATGCTCATAAGTCGCCGCTAATACCCACGCCGCAAGGGAAGAGTGTACGTACTTCGCGTTGACGGCAAGGATTACAAGGTTTGTTGATTTATTCATGTGAACATTTTACCACAAAATCACACATTTGTCAAGGAGGGAAAAATCATGGAGTTGCAAAAAGCCCGTAAAATCACATTCATCGGCGGCGGAAGCGCGTATATCCCGCTGATTATCGAAAGGCTCATAGAAAGCGACGCGTTGTCGGAGCTTCGCGAACTCGTGTTCATTTCGCCGACTGAGTACAAAAAGTCGAGCGTTGCCGCATTCTGCCGCGCATTATGCGAAAAGCGCGGATTGTCGCCGAAAATCACACTCGCAGATACAGCAGATGAGCGGCTCAAAAACAGCGACTTGGTTTTCGCAATCTATCGCGCAGGAGGGCTGCAAGCGCGGCACACAGACGAAACAATCGGGAATGACCTGCGCGTTTTAGGGCAAGAATCTCAGGGCTTCGGCGGCTTCGCGAGTGCGATGAGGAACATTGCAGTCCTCAGGCAAATCGCGCCTGTAATCCGCGAACATTGCCCGAACGCGCTTTTTGTGAACATCACAAACCCGTCGGGGATTATGACTCGCGCCGCCCATGAGCTTGGGTTGAAGCAAGCCGTCGGTATATGCGACGTTCCCTATGCCATGAGAACCAAAATCGCGGCGTATCATAGATTAGACGCAGACAAACTCAGGCTTGATTACATCGGGCTTAATCACTTAGGCTGGATTATCGACAGCGGCTTCGCGCCGACCTCTAACCTGCTCTGTGCAATACGGCAGCGCAACATTCCCGACATATTGCCCGACGCGGCATTTTTGCAGGAACTCGGTGCGGCGGGTGCGATTCCGTCATCTTACTTGTATTATTACTACTGCACTGACGAAATAATCGCATATTTGCTAAATCAGAGCAAGTCCCGCGCTCAGCGAGTTATGGAAGATAATGCGAACTTGTACCGCAATTACGCGGAGTGCAACGTCAATGCCCTTGCAGACTTCTTCGGGAAAGAGCGCGGCGCGTATCTGCTCGGCGCAACAGTCGCGGAGTATATCGCAGGTGATAACAGAGAGTCGGTAATCTGCAAAGCTAACGGAACACTTCTGCCTTTCTTGCCCCCTGAAGCTGTGATTGAAACGAATATGAAGACAACCCCCGAATTGCCCGGGCATATTCGTGATTTAATAAGCACAGTCGCTCGTTATGAAGAGCTGGCTGTACAGGCGGGGC
>WQXP01000071.1 GCA_009784765.1 Oscillospiraceae bacterium
CCTGCGCTTATTTCTTATATAAGAAGCGGCTTTGTTCGCGTTTCGCCGAGTGTTGAAGAGTTGGTTTCTGACTTCGCTCGCCTGCGGCTCGCTGCGCGTCGTCGGGCAAAGCCCGACTTCCTTGCCACCATGTTCGAAAGCGGAATGCGCTACTCATTCAACGACAGCAAACTCACAATCAGGCTGTCTAAGCGGAGCATGGATTTGCTTGAGCGGACGGCGTTTACCTATGCACTCAAACGCCGTGAGTGGAAAAGCCCTTTTCCTGCCTCAAGCGAGGAATTAGCGGGGGTTGAACCTCTGCGAAATGCGATTGTCGCTCCGCTGATTGCTCTGCGAAAAGCTTGCACGAATACCACGGGTGATAAAATCACCGAGGCTTTGTGTGGGTTTTTGCTCGACACTATGCACCTGCACAGGACTGTTTTTACGCTGTGCCAATCGGGAAACAGGCGCAAGGAAGCCGCGCTTTGCCCGACGACGCGCAGCGAGCCGCAGGCGAGCGAAGTCGCAAGAGAATTTCGTCAATTATGGGACGCGCTGATTGACGTGTTTGAGTCGCTTCACGTTGCGCTTAAAGACGTTTCTGTTACCCTAAGCGAGTATATCGAGATTCTGCGCGGAGTCTGCGGCAGTGTAAACATCGCGAAACCGCCGCAAGTGTTAGACTGTGTCGCGGTCGGTGATTTGGAACGCAGCCGCTTTGAGGGATTAGGAATACGCGCCGCTTTCATTATGGGTGCAAAAGCAGGAGCATTCCCGCGCAGTGCCGCCGGTATCGGGGGGGCGGATTCTTGCTTTTCGGGGCGTGATATAGAAGAACTCGGCGAACACGGAATGGAAATCACCGAGCAGTTACAGGGAAGATACTTCTTTGAACAAATGCTTGTAGATAAAGCACTCTCCCTTCCAAGCGAGGTGTTGTACTTATCCGCGCCGCTAAGTGATGCGGCGTGGCGGGAACTTTCCCCTTCTCCTGTGTTTGAGGAACTCAAAGAGAAGCATAAAGTCGAAATCCATAATGTGGCAGAGCTTCCGGTGAAATCGATGCAGTATGCGCCTGTCGCGATGCAAAGCGGTGAGCATACACTCACCCCCGAAACGGCGCAGAAGCTGTTCGCCTTTGACAAGCTGAAACTATCGCCCACGGCTGTCGAGGCGATGATGAGTTGCCGCTTCATGTATCTGTGCAGATTTGCCCTTGGTTTGCGGACCCCTGTTGCACTCAACGACGAAGAACCGATTGCCCTTGAGCGCGGAAAAATCATACATTATTGCTTAGAGGCGGCCTTGCGCGAGGGGTGGCTTTTAGAAGGAGGCGGCGACGCTGTCTTAACGGCACGAGTGCGTGATTGTATCCGCAAGTATCGCAGCCTTGCGATTCCATACGAGTTCGCACAGACGCGGCGGCAGGAGTATCTGCTCATGAGTTTCGCGGCGGGAATAGTCCGCTTATTACGCAACAGCCATGAAGTGCTGATGCACAGCGGCTTCCGTCAGAGTGCTTTCGAAAAACGCATAGATGCAGATTTAGGACAGGGCGTTCGCCTTAACGGCGTAATTGACCGCATTGATACGCACACGCATGGGGGGGAGGATTATATATGTGTGATTGACTACAAGACAGGCAGAACCAAGTTAGATTTGGCTGAGGCTTGTTATGGGCTTAATTTGCAGATGCTCCTGTATTTGTTCGCTCTTGAAGGGCAAGGCAAGGAAGTCGGGCTTCGCCCGACGACGCACAGCGAGCCGCAGGCGAGCAGAGTCGGTGCCAAACCCGCCGCCGCTTATTATGTGCAAGCGGACGGACTGCGGACGGAAAAGAGCGTTCTTCTGCCGAATGCGGCCGGGGAAGCCCGCGAAAAAAACTGGCTCAAGGCGCATAAACCTGCGGGAATAGTCCTGCGCGATAATCCTGTATATGAAGAGTTTTCGTTGTGGGAAGCCGGGTTTCGGCAAAAGACAAATATGAAGAGCGGGTTTATCAGCACACTCACCCCTGCTGCTTATGAGCGGCTCAAGACGCATTGTATTTCGCAAATCGCCGAGCGTAGGGAATCAATCGCGCTTGGGAATGTTTCCGCTGTTCCTGTGGTTTCGGACAAAATAAGCGAAAGAAAAGCCTGCGATTATTGTGAGTTCGGCGCGGTTTGCGGCAAGTCTTCCGAAGAAGTTATTGACAGAATGCGCGTTAAGGAGGTGTTTGACAGTTGACAGTTGACAATGAACAATTGACAGTTAGTGCAGGTGGAAAGTTTTCACTTACTGCAGAACAATTAAGGGCGGTTAATCACCCTACAAGCGGCGGAAAATCGGCTCTTGTTTCGGCGGCGGCAGGGAGCGGCAAAACCCGCGTTTTAGTCGAGCGTGTGGTGCGGCTTCTTGTGTCGGGCGAAGTTCGCGCCGACAAAATCGTGCTTGTTACTTTCACGCGCAAGGCCGCTGACGAAATGAAGGCGCGGTTAGAGAAAGCATTACAGGAACAAGCGGCTTTTGCGCCGATGAACACACACATTCGCCGTCAACTAATCCTCCTTGAAAGCGCGGCGATTACGACTATTAACTCCTTCTGTCTTGGGCTTCTGCGCGAAAATGCAGGAGAAGTTCTTGAACTTGCGGGGCTTGCCCCGGGTTTTCGGATTACTGATGAGGGGCAGGAACACAAACTTCTCATGAATAAAGCGATGGCGCAGGTTCTCGAGAAGTTTTATGAGGGGTCTGAAGCTGAGGTTGCGCCTGTAATCACATTCTTTGCAGGGAACGGTGGCGGTAAAGGCGACAGCGGGCTTCGTGCGGCAATCCGGGAGCTGTATGACTATACCCGCACCCGCGTTGACGGAATGGGCGAATTAGAGCGAGCTTTCGACGATTGTGAGAGGGTGAAACGCGAGTACGTCCGATTAGTTCGCAAGGACATTGACTGTGCTGTAGAAATATGCGGGGCTAATCTTGAGCTTGTCGAGTGTGACAGGGCTGTCGCGTTTTTGCGTGCGGAGTCAGACTTCTTCAGCGATTTTGATTTTGAGGGCGGGGGTGGCGATTATCCTAAGGCTAATTCCCATACTTTTAAGGGGGTTGAGCCTGAAATCAAGGCGCAAATCGCTGAAAACCGCGAGTTGCTGAAAGGGTTCAAGGAGGGGCTTCTTACGGCGGCGGCGTTAATCGCGGATTTGCCGAATGCTGTCGCTGCGCTTACGCCGATTATACAAGTTTTGACGCGGCTTGTACGCCTCTATGGCGAGAAGTTCGCGGAGGTGAAGCGCGCCGCAAAAGTTATTGACTTTGCGGATACGGAGCAACTCTGTTTACGCTTGCTGCAAAGCGGAAAAGTCAACCCGCGATATGAGCTGATTATAGTAGATGAGTTTCAGGATTCTAACTTCCTGCAGTATGAGCTTTTTCGCTTGCTTGACGGGGGGCGGGGGCGGCTGTTCTTGGTGGGGGACGTGAAGCAGTCAATTTATCGCTTTCGTGGCGCGGATTCTGCGGTGTTTGAGTATGTGCAGGATTCGCCCTCTTACGAAACGCTGTATTTGTCGCGGAATTTTCGCTCTTGCGACCAAGTGGTGGAGAGCGTTAATGGGATTTTTGAGGAGGCTATGCCTGTTCTTTATGACGAGAATGCAAGGCTTATTGCGGGAAAAGGGCTCAGCAAGGAAAGTTACCGCACGGAGCTTGTTATGCTCGATGAGGAGAGTTGTTCAGAGGCGGAATATATTGCGCGACGGATTGCGGAAATCACGCAGACAGGCGAGTTTTCTTACGGGGATATTGCTGTGCTTTCGCGGACGAAGGACTTCAGCGCGTTTGAGGCGGTGTTCCGCGAACACGGCATTCCGTGCGTCAGTGGGGGAACGGACGGTTATCTCAAGGCGTGGGAAGTGGGATTGGCCCTTGATTTGCTTGAGGTGATTAACAATCCTTATAATGATATGAGCTTGTTCAACATTATGATTTCGCCTGTGTTTGGCTTCACAGCAGAGGAAATTGCCGCTGCCCGCGTCGGGCGGCGCGATATTCCCCTGTATTCGGCGGTGATTGCCCGGGGGCGGGACAGGGCGTGTGCTTTTCGCGGAAAATTCACGGCTTTAGAGGCGACAATCGCGCATTATCAGCGGGTTTCTGAGATTTCGCCCGTGTCTGAGCTGATTGCCTGCATTAACGGCGACGGTGTCTTCCGACCGCTAGTCACCGACCGCCACACAAGCGCGAATGTCCGATTATTGCTGTATTACAGCGAACAATTTGCTTCAGGGAGTGCGGCTGATTCGGGGTTGTCGGCTTTTTTGCACTATATAGAACAGCTCAAGAAAGCGAACCTTGTTCTCAGGCAAGCCAATGTCAACACTAATGCGGGGAACAGCGTTAGATTTATGAGTATTCATGCGTCAAAAGGGCTTGAGTTCCCTGTGTGTTTTGTTGCGAATACTCACAAAAATTACCTAAAAAAAGGCGGTGGCGCAGGCAGGGCAAGACCGCTTGTTTCCTTAAATGCGGCTGTGGGGATTGTTGCCGATTATTTTGATGAGGACAGCTTTTGCCGCATCAGGACACTGTTTTCTGACTACTGCGCCCGTTCGGAGGAGGAGCAGGATTCTCGCGAGGAAATGCGCAAACTCTATGTTGCTGCTACTCGTGCGGAGTGTAAGCTGATTTTTACCGGGGTTTTCGGGGGGGGTGAAATCCCCAAAAACAGCTATGCAAGCCATATTGCTGACCATGTCGCTATTGTTCGCGATGTTCCTGAATTTCCTGAAATTCCCTCTGATTCGAGTAGGGGCGATACTGCCCCCGCCTTCGAGCTTGGTGAGTATTCACGCAGGGTTTTGCAGAGTATACCACGCAAAATGACTGCTACACAGGTGGGGGTTGCGTCGGAGTTCTCTAACCCTGAGGACGAGCCTGTGATTTTTCCGCGAAAACCCACTTTTTACAGCGTTAATGCCGCTTCAGGGCTTACGGGGAAGAAGCGCGGCGACGCATATCATAAGGCGATGGAGCTGATTGACTTCGCAAAAGGTGATTATACCTCACAATTGCGGGCTTTAGAGCCGCGATTCACCCCTCTTGAATTTAAGGCGATTCGGGCTGACGACATTGAAGTTTTTTTCACAAGCCAACTCGGGCGGCGGGCAGTCGCTTCGGGGAGAGTCGTGAAAGAATATAGGCTATATACCGAAGCAGAGCTATCGCAAATAGGGGTGGAAATACTAAAAATGCCCGTCGCGGAAAAGCCATTCATACAGGGAATTGCTGATATGTTTTTTTATGAAAAAACTGGTAACGAAGACGCGATTATCTTGGTTGACTATAAAACGAACCGAAATACTTCTTCCCAGAAATTGGCACATGATTATCGCGGGCAATTGGCTATATACAAGAAGGCGATTGAGGAAATGACGGGCGTTCCCGTCGCCCAGTGCTGGTTATATCTTTTCGGGCAGAGGGGGGCTTCGGCGAATTATGGCGAAAATGGCGCAATATTGTTGTAATTTCGGAGGCTCCGTATACCATATATTGTGTTTTTGTGCATAATCACCAAAAAAAGGGGCGAAAACTTGGAATAATTGTACGCGAAAATTTTGAAAAAGGTATTGCAATTGTGGGGGAAATGTGGTATACTATTTTTTGTGCCTTGGTGGAAGTTAGATATAAAGCGAAATTTCGACGGCTGAGGTGCAATGAAATGAAACACACGGCGGTGTGTAATCCGAGGGCCGGTTTCGGCGGCTTATTCGAGGGGTAAAATTCTTTGAAAATTTTGTAAAGTGTAAAAGGAGCGAAAGCGCGATATGGCAGTAAAAGAAAAAGTAAGAATCAAAGTGAAGGGCTATGAACACAGCCTTGTTGATGCAGCGGCGGCTAAAATTATCGAAACTGCCAAAAGGAGCGGCTCTCGTGTGGCGGGTCCTATTCCTCTGCCCACGGACAAAGAAATCATCACCATTCTCCGCGCTGTTCATAAGTATAAGGACAGCCGCGAGCAATTCGAACTCAAAACCCACAAGCGTCTTATTGACGTTATTCGCCCCACCAACAAGACTGTCGAGGCTCTGCAAGGGTTGGAACTTCCCGCAGGTGTTGATATTTCGATGGAGTTTTAGGGAAGGTTGACGATTTTATAACGAGTGTCGCGGAAGTTGAAGAGGTTGAAGTGCGTGCAAGGTCAAGGGAAACTTCGGTTTATGTGAACATGAAAGAAGAAATCGAGTTGCTTCTGAAACCGCGCCACTTTAACACAGTTAAGTTGGCAATCGCCAACCAATGATTGGAGAAGAAAATGAAAAAAGCAATAATCGGCAAAAAAATCGGCATGACGCAGATTTTTGATGAAAACGGCAAGATGATTCCCGTTACTGTTATCGAAGCGGGTCCTTGTGTTGTCGTTCAAAAGAAAACA